>DPWT01000132.1 GCA_003527555.1 Verrucomicrobiales bacterium
GCGGACACCAAAAAGATCAAGTGGCAGCCGGAAATTCTAGCAGCCGGCGGAACCGATACAGCCAGCCTCCAGCGAATGAATCCGGGTGGGTCTATCGCCGGTGCCATTTCGATTCCGACTAGACATATTCATCAAAGTATAGAGATGTCTGACAAGAGTGACATTGAAGCGTGCATCAAGCTATTGGCTGCCTGTGTGTGTGGCTTAGACAAGGGTGACTGGAAATTTTAGTGGATTCTAAATTCATCAATCACCTCACCGCCAATTAAGTGTTCATCGATGATTCTTTCAAGCACGTAAGGTGTGCATGAGTGATACCATATAGCCTCTGGGTAAACAACGGCGATGGGGCCTTGGGTGCAGACTCGTAAACAGTTAGCCTTGGTGCGAAACACCTTTCCTACAGGGTTTAGATTCAACTCGCTGAGTCGAGCTTTCAGGTAATTCCAGGAAATAATACTGTCTTCCCGCTTGCAGCACTTGTCTTTACCTTGATCGCAACAGAGAAAAATGTGTCTCTCAATATTTTTTGGAATGCCTAAGGCGTGAGCGATATTTGTGGTTTGGTTGCTCATCGTTTTACTAGGGTGTTCGCACGGGGGTTATTTTTTTATTAACAAACCTGATGGCTAGAAAACTTTGCCTCTTTTCAATGCCTGGTCCGATCATGATCGAGTGGTTACTGTTCTTATGCCACAGATGCGTCATCAAGACTGCATGCCCTTTGAAATCCTTTTTATTGGGATAGTTGGCACTTTGAATAGGTTGGTTGTAGACTTGAGTGAAAAGTTTTTTTGCCTCCATCCATGCCTGCCTGATGGTTGATTCGTATTCGGTTTCACTCACTTGATTAGATTTCAAGGTAATCTCCGCGAGTCCTCCCTCATTCCAGTCAAAATAAAGATGATATGTTAGGCCCGCAAGTTTGGCATTGCATTTGAATACGCCATTTAGTCCAGTTCTGCCCAAGAACGTGCTGCCCACCGTTTGGGTTACCAGGCCACTTGCCTTTAGCTTTTTTGTAACAGTATCTCGATTGTCACCAAACTCCAGAGTACCATACACTCCAGCCGTGCATATGTTGAGAAAAAAGGGGGCAAGGAGAAAGCAGAAGCGAATCATTTGTTAGTTAGAGTATTTGATATATAAACTATTGAAGAGCGGTTTTATTAGAATATTTTTTTTCGCAGGTTGTCTGTGACCATTTTTGGGTTTGCTTTACCTCGGGATGCTTTCATGACTTGTCCTGTAAGGAAGTTTAGTAGTTTTTCGTTACCGTTACGAATCTCACTTACTTTATCGGGATTGGTCGAGATTACCTCATTGATAATCTCTTCGATAGTGTCGTTATCGGCCGGCTCGAAGCCCATTTCCTTTGCGATGTTAGCTGCTTTGCTGTTTGGTTTTTCCCACAAAATGTTGAACACTTCACGAGCTTGGTTGTTTGATATTGTGCCTGCCTCGACGAGCTGTACGAGATCAAGAATAGCGCTTGGTGCCAGGGGGCAATCGCTAATGGTTGTGTTAGTTTCATTCTGTTTGGCAAGTAAACTATTAGTGATCCAGTTAGCTACTTTTTTCCCAAGTTTGGGTTCAGTTGCGGCGTTCTCGAAATAGTCAGCAAGTTTTTGGTCGCTGGTTAATACACCTGCATCATAAGAATTGATACCATAGATGTCCTCGAACCTCTGTCGTTTCTCATGAGGAAGCTCTGGGACCTGGCTGCGCATTTTATTGACCATGGAAGCGGTATTAATAGGCAGCAGATCAGGCTCGGGGAAATACCTGTAGTCGTGCGCGTCTTCCTTGGTGCGCATCATCTGTGTTTCGCCTATGTTGGCATCCCAGCGACGGGTTGATTGGATTTGCGCAATTTTGGCGTCAAGTTCTTCGGCTTGTCGTTCAATCTCGTAATGTAGCGATGCTCTTACAGCAGATATAGAATTGAGGTTTTTTAGTTCTACCTTTTCACCTAGTTCAATCTGATCATGAGGTCGGAGGGAAACGTTAACATCGCAGCGCATTTGCCCTTTCTCCATGTCAGCATCTGATATTCCACCGTAAATCAGGATCTGTTGGAGTGACTTGAGGTAAGCGAATGCTTCTTCTGGTGTGTCGATGTCAGGATCAGATACAATCTCCATTAAAGGTGTCCCAGCACGGTTGAAATCGATGGTGGAATTAGTGCTGTGATGGGTCGACTTTGCAACATCTTCCTCAAGGTGAATTCGAGTCAGTTTGACTACTTTTTCAGGATTGGGTATACACTTTTGAATCTCCTTTGGATAAGCCAGATCATACAGAGGAACGCCGCCGCCGATACACAGTGGTAGATCAAACTGTGTAAGTTGAAAATTCTTCGGCATGTCTGGATAAAAATAGTTTTTGCGATCCCACTTAGAGATATCAGGAGTAACGCAGCCGAGCATCATACCTGCGAGTATGGTTTGCTCTATTGCATGTTTGTTGAGAACGGGGAGGGCGCCAGGAAGCCCCAGGCAGACTGGGCAAACGTTGCTGTTGGGCTCTTCGCCAAAACTGGTGGCACAAGCACAGAACATTTTGCTCTCGGACTTAATCTGGCAATGAACTTCCAGACCGATGGTAACAATATAATCGGAGATAGGCATGATGAGGGGTGCGCACAAAAATGGTGCAACTGCAAATAAGCTGATTTTGGGCGGGGCATCAACGCTTGATTTTGGATCTTGCGTCACCATACCGATTTTTGTGGCATTTTTATAAAAATCGCTGGTTTTTTGCCCAACATGACACAAGTTACCTATGGTGCTTTTGGCTCCATAATTACCAGTCATCTACAAATTATGAAAAAAACAATCCTTACTACTGTCGCTGCGGTATGTTCCGCGTCCTCGTTCGTTCATGCTGATGGAAAAGCTGCCTTTATGATGTGTTCTGCCTGCCACGGTGCAGATGGTAAGGGCCTTCAAGTTGGGGCAAAAAAAATGGCTCCCACACTTGCAGGGTCAGCGGTCGCCAATGGTGATCCATCCGTCTTGGCCCTCGCAATTCTCAAGGGAATTAAAAAAGAAGGAGTTGAATATCTAGGTGTGATGGCTGCTCTCGAAGCTGTCTATGCAGATGATCAGAAACTTGCTGATGTAATGACTTATGTAAGGCAATCATTTGGTAATAAGGCAGCAGCTGTAACTAAAGAAGACGCAGCTAAGTTTCGGGCGCAGTGGAAGGATGTAAAAGAGCCAGTCACTCGTGCGAAGATTGCGGAACTTGCAAATAAAGCGGCCGAATAGTTCCGGTATTATTTAAGTGTTTATAGTCGCAGGGTTTACTGGATTTTGCTGTTTATCCTGCGGCGTTATTTTCTGGTGATCGAATTATCTCATCCCGGTATTGGCTGGGTGAGCTGCCGTGATATTTCGCAAAACAACGGTTAAATTGTGACAGTGACTGGAACCCCACCATGAAAAGAATATTTATTATTCCAGCTTGGGAATAAACGATTGAACATAATCAGATGGCAGGGAGACCATTGCTCTATATGAATCATCTTTTTTAAGAAAAACGTCCAAGGGTTCTGCATGGTAAAGCTCGCGCATTCTGCCCGATTCCGTAAGTTCTTGAATCTTGCCATTGTATGCCAGCTCAAGGAATCGTACTGCGACACCGCACCACAGATCACGACCCGTGCCCGCAAGGCTAAGTTGTCTAAGACCGCATCCAGAATTGCGCCGCCCACATTATCAAAAAACACATTGACGCCAGCTGGCGCCAATCGCGTAAGTTCGCTTGCGACATCTTGGCTTTTGTAATCGATGACCGCATCGAACCCCAACTGACTCGTGAGATAAGCGCCTTTGCGATCGCCGCCGGCTATACCGATCACCCTAGCCCCGGCCTTCTTTGCAATTTGTCCTGCAACGCAACCCACGGCCCCGGCGG
>DPWT01000079.1 GCA_003527555.1 Verrucomicrobiales bacterium
TGATCCGCGTATGAGAAACTCAAATTAGAGAAAACAACATGACCAACGACGGGTTGCTGGAGCTCGATGCCGGTGGTTGCGTGCACTTCGTCATCTTCGTCAAGAATCGTAAACACCCGCTCAGCTGCGGCACGGGACGATTGCGTCATTTGGTTGAGTTGATGAAGCCGGCCAAGAGGATCGTAGAGTGCCCAAATAATCGTAAAAAATTCTAACAATACTGCGCCATCTAGCCCGTGATAGTAAATCTGCCATGCTCCTACACCAAGGACGAGCGTGTATCCGATCGAGTTGAAAAAGCTCATGCTCGGTGAATAGAGGGCCCACGCTTTCATAACGATTAAGTTAGCATCACGAACTTTCGCGGATGACTTATTAAAGCTGGCATGTTCATCGTCTTCGGCGGCATAAGATTTAATTTGGCGGATGCCGGCGATGTTATCGTGCAGCATTGCGTTCATTTCCCCTGTGGCTTTCCTGACAATCCGATACCGACCGGAGGCATGGCGGGTGTAAAGCCACGCGCCTAAAATTAGCAGTGGAATAGGAGCCAGAGCTGAGAGCGCTAAAATGGGAGATCGGGTGATCAGAAAAATAGTAACAATTAGAATTTGAAGAATTGCTACTAGTCCTTGTTCGATGCCATCGATTAATACGCGTTCCATTTGTGGTACGTCTTCTGCCACCCGAGTCATGATATCACCTGTGCGGCGATCATCGAACCATTTGAGACGGAGGCGCTGTAATTTATTGTAAAGTTGTGATCTAAGATCGAATATTGCTTTTTGCTCAAAAATGTTGTTTATCAAAATCCTTAAAAAATTGAAAAAATCGCGTAAAAAGAAAGCTACGAGCACCACTGCAATGAACGGAATGAGCTTGTCAATTTGACCGTCATCGATGACTTCTCGCTTAACACGCCCAGTCATCACAGGGAATGCCAGAAGCATAAGAGTCATGAGAATGGCACAAATTAGCTGAGCAGTTGCAAGTCGAGGATACTTGCCGAGGTAGGAAAATATACGTAAAATGATCTTCATAAATGGCGTGTGAACGCTAAGCGCAGGTCGACCACGTGTAAAGACAAGGAAAAATAACAGCACATTCGTCAAATTTGGTGTTGTCTTAGCCCCCCAACACCCACTAGCTTAAACCTCACACACTTAAATCCCAAAGCCCACACCTACTACACCTATGTCAAAAGTATTTGGAACTATCGCGATCGTCCTCTTAGCTGCTGGAGCATTCATCGCTCACAAGAATCAGGAAGCCTACAAAAAAGAAATTGTTACTCATCAAGGTGAGGAAGCTACAAAGAAAAGCACTACCGAAGAATACAACGGTCAAGTGACTCGCCTAAAAGTGGCTGATGAAGCACGCCAAGGTGAAGTCGATAAGGAGGCAGCTGTTGCCAAAGTCCTTGATGAAGTATCCGGTAAATTTGATGCGGCGAAGAAAAAAGTGGCTAATCTGAAGAATCTTCATCAGCAAAATGAAACTGAAATTGCATCTGCGGAAGAAGCTCTCAAAGGGCTACCTGACCCTGGAGTGCTGATCCCTAAGATAAAGCGCATGACCAGCGAGCTTACACAGGCGACCAGTGGTATTGCATCTGAGGAAGCTAAATTGGCAAACCTCGTTAGCAATGACGCCAATGGCAAAGCTCGCATCAAAGTGATGCGTGACCGCATTGCGATGCAGACCACCGGAAGATCTTTTCCTGATCTTAAGACTAGCATCAGATCTGTATACCGTAACTGGGGGTTTGTTGTTCTTACATCGGGAGACAAGCAGGGAGTCATCAGTGGATCTACGCTTGATGTAGTTCGTGGTGGTGAAGTCATCGCCAAACTTAAGGTGACTGCTGTTGAGTCAGGAAGCGCAGCTGCTGATATTGTTCTCAATTCCGTTACCGAGGGAACAGAGGTGCGTTCCGGTGATAAAGTCGTTCCTGAGAAAGAGCAGGCACAACTTGCCAATGATGCTGCGGCGGCAAGTAATTAAGCAGTATTGTCAACACTCACGAAAGATTAACACATACTACACACCTAAGTAATTCAAATTAATTAACGAATCATGAAAGCTATACTTTACATCGTCGCTATCGTTGCCATCGCCGCCGGGGGATGGTTCTCCTATGATAGTAAGACCAAATTTACAGATCTGAAGAAAAGCCGTGAGGCTTTGCACACCGAAAATGAAAACCGCAAGGCTCTGATCCGCACCAAAAAGAAAGAGGCCAAAGACATGGAAGGCCAACTGCAGGCGGCCAAAGAAAAGAGAGTTAACACCGAGGCAGAGCTCGACAATAAAAAAAGTAGTCTGAGCCTCGCTAAAGGTGAAGCGGCATCATGGCAGAGTAAGATCGACGAGCAACAGGAGCAGCTTGATGGTTATGCCAAGACCAAAAAAGAAATTCAAGATAAGTTCAAAGAGCAGTTAGGTGGACGCAAAGTTGCGATGGTTGAAATCCCCGGTTTGGTCAAGAAGCTTGAGGATGACCTGAGGACAGCTAATCGTAAGCTGGAAGAGCTTCAGTCACTAACTGATGCTGCTGGGAAGCGTGTTGCATCTAACAACGCTGCAATCAGCGATCTCGATGCCCGGATGATTAAGCGTGCCGAGCGCATTCGAGCTAATGCATTGCAGGGTGTCATAACTGCGGTAAACCATGACTGGGGATTCGCTGTTGTAAGCGTGCCTAAGAAGATGCCGATTGATGATACGTCTCAACTCATCGTCATGCGCGGCAATTCTTTTGTCGGCCGTCTAAAAATCAATGCCATTGAAGCAGGTAGTGTTGTGGTTGATGTTTTATATAAAACCATGACTCCTGGTATGGTTGTCCAGCCAGGCGATGCTGTTGTGCTTGAGAAACCGATAACTAACTAGGCGGTCAACTACCGTATTTGTTTTGCTAAAACGGAGTCCATTAGGACTCCGTTTTTTTAGTTTTAGCACTTACCTTATAAAGCGTTGCTGTAGGTTCTTCAAAATATCCTGTAAGTCCTTAGCTTCATTCATCAGTGCAATCATATGCTCAGGGGAGAGATCAGGTTGGGCGAGCTTGGCGCGAATGGCGGCCTCCTTATTCTGAAAATGAGTGCTGACTAGCATTGCCGTTGTTTCCTCAGCAGCACGCAGAGCATCGGCTGGAGTTTCGCTTCCCATGATTTTACGAAGAGCAATTTGGTCTTCTTCAGGCATTGATATGATAAAAGCTTGTGCTGCTGATGGCTTAGAGGCGTCAGGTGATTTTTGGAGGATGTTTCGTAGGATTGATCCACCAGCTAGGGAATTCAGTGGTTCAATGAGTGATTCAAGCTGTTCTCCTAGCCAGTCCTGGGCCTCCTGTGATGTTAATGCGAGGTGGCAGAGACCAGCTACTGATCCATTAATCTCAGTGGGGAGTGCTTTCTGAGGTATGGTCTTTTCGTCACGTGAGCGTTGCCGTTTTTCGTAGAAGCTGGTTTTGATGGCATCTTTCTCAGCTTGGATTACGCCGCCACGCAGTTCTTCGGCACCGATACCAAGGCGTGTAGCGACTTGATTGATTAATGCTTCCTTGGTCATTTTATCACCCACATGAACGATTAGTGCTGCGAGTTCGTTGGCCAGCGCGGCTCGCTCACGCACGGAATTTAAATCTCGGCTGCTTGTTTCATGTGCTAGTTTTACAGCAAAATATTCTTGGGCTGAGTCTACTAGTTTCCGAAAAGCGTCTGCGCTTTGTCCCTTAATTAATGAGTCTGGATCTTCGCCTTGAGGCATTTTGACCATTCGAACATGGATGCCTTCGGGTGCTAGTATTGCGAAGGCTTTATCGGCTGCCGCGAATCCGGCAGAATCTGCATCAAAACAGATGACTACATCGCTGGTATAGCGCTTCAAGAGGCGCGCATGATCTGGCGTGCATGCTGTTCCTTGGGTAGCAATGGCACTGGTGATTCCGTTTTCGTGGCAAGCAATGACATCAAGTTGTCCTTCGCAGAGCAGGGCAAATTTGTCTTTGGTCATACTCCTTCGTGCCTTGTCCAAGGCGAAAAACACCTTAGACTTTTTGAATAAGATAGTCTCGGGAGAGTTGATATATTTGCCTGTGTTTGGATCATCACGGAGCTGTCTCCCGGAAAAAGCGATAATATCTCCATAGTCATTATGGATTGGAAACATCAGGCGGTCCCTGAAGCGCACATAAATGCCGCCTCGTGCACTGTTCTGATCTTTGAGTGCTGCCAGACCACTATCGCATAATTCACGCCCTGAGAAACTCTGCTCACGCGCCCAGTCGAGAAACACATTTGGGTTACTAGGCATCCAACCAATGACCCAGCGCTCTGCCATGCCCTTGCCGTAGCCACGAGACTTGAGGTATTCACGTGCGTGTTGTGCATCGGGTGATTTTAGTAGCAGGCTGTGCATGTGCCGTGCCCATTGGTTGTGAAGGTCCAATAGGCGTGAGCGTTTTTTCTTTCGCTTATCGGCTTCTGGATCATATGTCTCTTCTTGAATTATCACACCTGAGCGAGCGGCGAGTTTTTTGACTGCATCTGGAAATGGGAGGTTTTCATATGCCATGACAAACCCGATAGCGCTGCCGCTTTCGCCACAGCCGAAGCAATGGTAGGATTGGCGAGTTGGATTGACCATGAAAGATGGGCTCTTTTCGTTATGGAATGGGCAAAGAGCCTTAAAGTTTGAGCCAGCACGTTTTAACGGTATGTAAGATCCTATCAGATCTACGATATCCGTGCTGGCTAGAATAAGCTCAATAGTTTCTTCTGGAATGCGACCCATGACCTCTTTTTATGTTCAAAATACCAAATACCAAATACCAAATTACTCTTGAGGCAAAATAATCTTGGTTCTTGCACCATCGGACTATTGACTATCAATGTGCAAGACAATGAATTGGCATTTTTAAAATCGGGTGATGGAGCTTATACCGTGGGCTTTGGTCCTTTCGAGCAATCATCATCTCCGCCAGATACTGGCATTGCTTTTTATTGCAATGATTTTGCTCTCACCGACCCTCAACCATGGAAAATTCCTGCACGTATTGAAGAGGTAGAAAGTTTAGCGGATATTGGTATTGAAGCGGCTGCTTATGAGATCAATTGGGATGAGCTAGAGCCGGATGAATTTGCCGAGGTGTTTGGAGAAATTAATGAGATGATTGGCAGAGGTGTCATGGAAAAATCTGTTCCCGTAGCGACCGAGCGGGGAGTATTTTCTCAGGGTAGAGGTAGAGATATGTTGATCAGCATGAAGCCACTTGGTGCTCCGTTCCACACATATGGCTGGCGTAGGGAGGGGCTGGGCTTCTGTGGCACTACACCTGAGGTTTTGTTTCGACTCAGTGGTAAGAATTTGAGCACGATGGCGCTCGCGGGTACGGCTAAAGCTGAGGAACGTGAAGTATTTGCTGTTGATGGTAAAGAAATCAGAGAACATGAATTCGTTGCCCAGACATTGGTAGCTAAGCTCTCTGATATAGGCACTGTTACTCGATCCAAACGGGCGATAATGGATCTAGGTCAGCTGGTTCATTTTCACACACCAATCGAGGTTGAGTTATTCGATAAACGTATGGTGGATGACCTAATTCGTCGTCTTCACCCTACGCCTGCGCTTGGCCCTCTACCGCGAACCGGGGAGACTCTGGCACTGCTTGCGGAGTGGCGCGAGCGGCTGGGTTGTCCTCCCTGTTTTGGTGCACCTTTCGGCTTGCTTAAGGACGGTGAATTTACCTCCGTTGTCGCCATCAGGGGAGTTCACTGGGATCGGCTTAACGTTTCCATCCCATCTGGTTGTGGAGTGATCGAGGCATCCAGGCTCGTAAATGAGTGGCGCGAACTCAGATTGAAGCGTGAGGCGGTAAAGCAAACACTTGGGCTCTAGAGTGTTTCTGGGAACATAGCCTTCCAGACAGCGAGTGCTTCTCTAATTTGTTCCGCTTTGCGTGTGGGAGAGAGCTCCCATACAAAAGGTTTGCATGGATCGATGTGACGCAGGAGATTTTTAAAATTTAGCTCACCAGTGAGCGGCACACGATGGTCTCGCTCCGGCCAGTAGACGTCGTGTACATGACAACCGATTAAGTACGGTGACATCTTTTCTAGCCACTGATCGTGATTCAATAAACCGAGGTTGTGTTTAAGTTGTACATGGCCGAAATCGTGCCAGTATCCCACCCATGGATTGTCTTTGAAGTGCTCTTGAAGGCTAATCATTTCATTTTCGCTTGGCACATCCTCGAAGCGACTACGAGATTCCACTGCGAGCCGGATCTCCAGTTCGGCGGCTTTTTCAGACAGTTGTTCTAATGCTTCGATGGCGCGCTGGTAATACAGCGGCGCGATTTTTTCTCGTTTTTTGACAAACGCAATTTTGGTTTTTGCATACTCTTTGGTGAGCTGTTTGCCTTCCCTCACCATAGCGGTAAGCTTTTTAGTCCATTTTTTCGACGGCATGGGTACAGATCCCATATGCATTACAACGTAACTAGCATTGAACTCTGCCGCAATCTCGAGAGTCCTGAGAGACATTTCCATAGCGCGTTCGCGGTCGTAAGCTCGATGTGAACTAAATTCATACGCATCTGGGGCATCGATCATTACCTCAACGGGTGAGGGGAAGTAGTTATGTACGCCGGAGCATCGAAATTTGTTCTCCTTGTAGGCTCTCTGGATACCTGGGAGTTTGCTAATGGTCATCCCATGAGACAGCTCCATGGTATTGAATCCTAGTTCAAGGATCTCATCTATTATTTCCTCACCCTCGGAGTGGCGGGAGTTGTTCCAGCAAGTAGAGAAACTGAGCATCTTATTATCAGGGAAGTTTCCAAGGAGTGCGCAGAGCGCTGTATTCTGCTTGTGGCAGAACAACGTAAACTGGATTCATCGTGGGGTCGATTGTGGCGATGAGTTTTTGAAGTTTTATTTTCTGCATCGTGGTGCAGCCGGCAGTGGGTTTGGTGCCACCACCTCGCCAAATATGAAAAAATATTGCAGAACCGTATCCGGGTGCGGGTTGTCCACCTAGTATTGAATCGTTATGAGCAATATAGAGTTTCAAGCTATGCGCGTTATCGTTTTGGCGCATTTGGCCTTTAATTTCCCAATTGGTTGTTGGGGTGTGATCGAGAATGAGATGTTGATTGTAATAGCGTGAGGTGTGGTCCTCAATCCAAAGATCTCTGGGGGTGATTTTACGGTAGGGCAGCTTTGGGTAGCGTTTGATGTCTGATGCATAGCCATAGACACCGCCAAGCATGAATATGCCTGCAGGTGTCCGTGCGTCTCCTTCAACTTTTTGCCGACTTGTAGTTCGTGTCTGGCGGTGTATGCCGCGCCCCCATGCTAGCCCATTTTTTCCAAGTCTACCTTTCCATGGTAATCCAACACGTTGCCACACATGGTTTTTTTTCTGATAGATTGAGAGTGAGACGTGGGATGAGTTCCATCCTGAGGTGATGCCCACAATGGCTTGAGATGAATTGTTTGGGATCTGTGCCGTCAGCCCATTGCTTGTAAGGGTAATTATGATGAGCGTTTTTATATGCGGCAAGATCATCTTACAATTGTGACTGGGGGTGATTCAGATAATCATTTGATGGGAATGACAATGCTTACTATTGTCCGGCGAGCCTCTGACACCCCTTGATGTCGAGTTTTCCAGAGGCAAGCATCGGGATTTCATCGGTAGGAATAAATATTTTTGGACACCATAGGCTGGGTAATCCTTCGTCCATGAGCTTGTATCTTAGATCGATGCATTCCTGTTCACGAGTGTCTCCGCAGATCGTTGTTAGTAGTGCTATTGCCTCTCCCTTTTTTTCATCTGGAACACCAACGACGGCGATTTTACGTTCCGTTTCTGCATCGAGTCCAAGAACTTTACTGATGATTGCCTCAACAGTTTCGTGTGGAACCATTTCACCACCGATTTTTGAGAAACGAGATAAGCGCCCTTCGATGTAGAGGAATCCATCGTCATCGAGCCTGCCGATGTCACCTGTATTAAACCAGCCATCAATGATGACTTCCTTTGTTTTTTTATTGTTGTTGAGATAGCCTGGAAAAATGTTGGCGCCACGCAGCCAAATGGTGCCTTGCGTATCGATAGGTGCAGGTTTTTCTGTTGCCGGATTAGTAATTTTCACTGCGATACCGGGTAGAAATTTTCCTACAGAGCCAATTTGATTTGAGCGGATCACGGGTGCATCACCGGTTGGTTCCCGTTCTGGAAGGTTGAGGTTCGTAGCGGGCGACGTCTCAGTAAGCCCGTAACCTTCAAGGGGAAGAATACCAAACTTATCATGAAACGCTTCAGCAAGTGTCTTAGGCAGTTTTTCGGCACCAGTAACTACGTAGTCGATGCTTTTGAGCTGTTCGGGCTTGACCCTACGCATATATCCTCGAAGGAAGGTTGGTGTTGAGAGTAGCATGTTTACACTGTGCATCTCGATGAGTTCGGCGAGGCGTTTAGTTTCTAATGGGCTTGGGTATGTGACTAGATTCACTCCTTCGATACAAGGATACCACAATGTTACCGTGCAGCCAAATGAGTGAAATAGCGGCAGACAGCCAAGGATTTTTGCATCGTATTTAAGTTGAAGTCGGCTACCGAACTGGCAAATGTTGGCAAGGACGTTGCGATGAGATAGTGGTACGCCTTTTGGCTCGCCTGAGGAACCAGAAGTAAAGAGCAGAATGGCTTCGGCGTCACCTTTTTCAGCGCCAATTCCGAGTATTTTGGCTATGATAGAGGTGGGCAAGATTTTACTGAGAATGACCCAGCGAATAATC
>DPWT01000047.1 GCA_003527555.1 Verrucomicrobiales bacterium
AAGGTGTAAGGTGTAAGGTGTCAGGTGTCAGGGATCAGGGATCAGGGATCAGGGATCAGGGATCAGGGATCAGGGATCAGGGATCAGGCATCAGGCATCAGGGGTCAGTAAGAACTTCTCAGGACTGTTAAGCATTGCGCCTAACATTTTTCCAATTTCACGGTTCAGATCAGTAAGTTCCTTGTATTTTTCTTCAGTAATATACCCAAAATCTCTGGCAAAATCCAAAGTTGTGTCCGTCTCTGAATTCTCTCCATCACAGTCGGTCAGTTTGCTAATAAAGTGGGCTTCATATCGACGCTTGGCCCAGGCTTCTCGCAGGTTCATAGAAACAGATCGGGAGGACCTTCTCCCCTGACTTGTCATAGCATAACGCTCCTCAAGCGGAAAACCTTTACTCAGCTCAAAGAACTCCATCGCAAGCCTGTAAGACTTCTGATAGACGATCAATTCTTTTACACTGTTAACTGCCATTTCCCTTCTCCTGATTTCTGATGCTTGTCTCCTGATCCCTGACTAGTGATGCGTTAAAATGAACTCAACGATCTCGCTGTTGGCTTCCTCGATTTCCAGTTCGATCTCATCGCTCCAGCGGTTGAACACGCTTTGTGGGATGACGGCGAGCAGGGCGACGATTAGTCCAACGGCGGTGGTGATCATCGCTTCGGCAATACCGTTAGCAACAGCGCCACCGCTACCACCGACGCTTCCTGCTTCGGCAAGTCCAGCAAACGATGCAATCATACCGGTGACGGTTCCGGTCATCCCCAGCAACGGGGCTGCGGTGCCGATGGTTGTGAGCACATCGAGGCGGCGGTTCACCACGCTCATTGCTTGGGCGCTGTAGTCCTCCATCACCTGGCCGACGACGAGTCGCATCGTTTCCGAGCTTTCATTTTTTCCACGTAATTGTTCGTAGGAATTGAGCCCAGCAAGAATCACGGATGCTATAGGACCGCGAGCAGTCTGGCACTCGGAAATAGCAGCTGAGATATCATTATTACGTAAGTGTCCGAGCACCTTGGATCGGAGTGACTGAGTATCGACTTTTCTGTTCTGGCGGAATGCAAACCAGCGGTCATAAACGACAGCTAGGCTGATCAGACTGCACAGTATCAATGGGACCATCAGCGGCCCTCCTTTTAATAGGTTTTCTAACATGATTATTCTTAATTACGTGGTTGGTGACAATGGGTTGGTTTTCTTGAGATGGTTGAGCAGCTGGAGTGCATCGCGTGGCGGCATGGGAAACTGGCTGAACTGGAGGTCTTCTCCAGGCTCGATGACAAGCTCACCGGTGGCGTGGTTGTAGTGGCTATTTGCGCACTCGGCAAGGGGTTTGCGAGCGTAGTAGCGCCGGCGTGCTACGGACAGCATGATAAGATCATCACCGACAATGCAAAGCCACATCGGTGTGCGCCGATACCAAAGTCCAGTATCGATCTTCGCCTTGCTGCGGATCATGAGTTCCGGACTGACGATACCGATTTCCTCCTGGAGGAGCTGTCGTTCACGTGGTTTCATATTTGCTATCTGCTATCCTTAAGGGCTTCGATCATGCGCTCGCGGGCTTCTTTTTCTATCTGGATAATTCTTTCGAATACAGGGTCACTGAGTCGACCACGCGCGTATTTTGCCCACTTACTATCTGGGAAGTCAAAGGTAACGCGTCGGTAAAGCTTGTAAGCATTATTCATAGCATCACCACGGCCTCGGTAGTTACCTTCCGACATGATTCCGGCGTAGCGTTCATTACTCAAACCGCACCAGTACATCGCCTGAGAGCGGATTTCACGGCCGTCATATTTCTCGTTGTCGTAAACGATCTCAAACCCCTTTATTGCCGGCTCATACTGGTGGGCACGCATGAAATTCTGCGACGCTCTCAGACCAGCAAGTCCAGCGAGCTTGTCTTCCGGGAAACGCTCTTGCAGCTTGGTGAACACCATAGCGGCATTCAGGAACTGCGGGTAGGAAAGCTTATCGAGACGGATCACCTCAGACTTGGATTGCTCATCCTCGTTCTCACGCAGTGGATCGGCCTGCTTCTTGAAGGCGAGTCCCTTTTTCTGGAAATACCCACCAAGACGCGACATCACCTCGGGGATTAGCTCGTCATCGGGATACTTGTAGGCGAGCTTCACATACTCCTCCACGGCGTTATCGATCTCCCCCATCTTCTCGTAAACGAGCGCGGTCTTGAACTGTGCCTTGGGAGCAAACTCGGTGTCCGGATAATCGGTGGTGATTTTCATGAAGCGTGCCAGCGCGTCCTGATACATCGGCAGCTTGGCCTCCTCGTTTTTCGAGAGGTCAGCGTATTCTTGGGATAGATTTCCTAACAAATACTCGGCATGGGCGCGCAGTTCGTCGTCGCGGTGGGTGGCGATAGCCTCGGCGAGCAGTTTCTGTGCATGTGCCATCTCGCGGCGGGCCAGGCTTTCCTGATCCATCTCGCGGTGTTTTTTCGCCAGCTCAAAGAAACATTCGGCGAGCACGAAGCTGGTCTGCACTGCCATCTCATCGCCGGTAAAACGCTTGCTGAAAGGCTCGATCATTCCATCGGCACCTTTGTTGACATTGACTTTGTATGCCTGGACTTCTTCCGGGGTCTTGTAGGAAACGGAAATGTCATCGCCGTAGCGCACGGGGAACCCATTGAGTGCCACGGGTGGCAGCTCCGATGGTAACTTGTCATCGGCATAGCTGATGGCAAAGACACCTTTGAACACACCAGAGTGCGGTTCGGTTTCGCGCAGTTCGTATTCGGTGCTGGCACCGCTGGTCGACTTCAGAGTCACCGAGCCGGAGTCACGAGCCGCACTGGTATCAAGACCTGGGTCGATCACCCGGACGTGAACTTTTTCACCGACGAAGGCACGGGTCAGTGTGGTGTTGTAGTTACCGTCCATGACGTTGAGGAAGCCATGGCTAGTGACCTTGAGTTGGGTTGTCTTCCAGTTCACTTTGCCTTCGGCATCCTTGTAGGGGTATCCGAGATGTACGATGTCGCCGGTCTTAACGATAAGTCCTTCCGGGATGGCCGAGGCCGGTAGTGCTTCTGCGGCTTTGTTGGCGTAACTGATCGCCGGTGGATCCCCTAGGATCAGCGGGATGGAAAACCCGAAACGTCCTTCCTCGAGGGGAGGCTGATTTGTTGGGGCTTGGGGGCTATCATTGAGCTGGTAACCTACCGGAACAACGGCTGATTGATCTTTGAGAGCGCCGGTCAGCTTCATCGTGCCGGGCACGCTGACATCAAATGGCTGCTTGAGAGTTCCTTTGGCGGCTTTGCGCGCGGCGTCGGTCTGGATGTAGGCGCGGATCTCGCTGCTGCTCGCCAGTGCAAGGTGGGGCACCACAACATCAAATCGCAGGCTGGCACCAATGACACCCTGCAGTTCTGCGTCGGCGAGATTCTCCTCCGGAACGTAACTGTAATCGAGTGATCGTCGCTCCTGGACAACCTCGGGTAGTCGGCGGCTGCCGCTGCGCGTTTTTGGCTTGGCAGTTGACTCTTCCTCGGGCTCCACGGGCGACAATTTCTTGCTAGCCATATTGTATGCCGCGAGTGCTGGCGTTGCATAATGCGCGTGGGAAATCGTCACCTTGCGGTCGGTAGGAATGCCTGGATTTAGGTTTTCGTGATCGCGATAAACGGCGGTCAGTGTGCCGCCCTTGATCATCTTGATTTCCGAGGCGCGGGATGGCTCACCATCGACGGGGAAAATCTTACCGATGAATCGTCCACTGTGCTCCTCGGTCTCGAGCGCTTTCACGGTCGCCTCACCACCACTGCTGGTAGTGATCTTGAATTCCACGGTGTCACGTTTCGGGCTGCCGTCCATGTCGGGGTCCTCGATGACGATTGCGACGGCGTCATCGAAACGGAATCGGCGGATCGGCTCTAACACAAGAACGCGTCCCTCGGTGGTGGTCTCGTAATTGAGGAATGATGCGGAGATCTCTGCATTATTGAATGCCACCGTCAGACCCTTCTGGTGTTTGTTGCGTTTCGGTGTTGCACTGACAGGGTCTTCGTAGCGGGCGATGATCTGGTCGCCGGGAAGAACTTCCAGCTCAGTGTTGGCGCGTAATGCTTGATAATCTTGCTGAACGGGCAGCAGTGCCTTGCCTGTGCGGTCGCTCAGGGTGACCTTTTTGATCACTGGGGCGACACCTTCATATCCGGCAATGACGACGCGAGCGAGGCGTGCCTGGGTGCGGTCGCCAAAGGCGACATCGAAGCCATTGTCGGTTTTGGTAACCGTCGCTTGCTGCTCGATGAGCTGACGCACACCCTCGGGGAACTTGCTGGGATCGAACATGGCATCCGGACAAGGAACGAGTTCGTCTTTACCTGCCACATCGCAAAGTAGGGATGGTTTACGTTTTTTCATCTCGCCAAGTGATTCGGTCGTCCAAATCTCGATTTCGTGAAGTCCGGGGCTAAATTCGCGTTCGATGGTAAGTGGACTCTTTGCTTCTTCATCTGCAGGTTTGCCATCGATCAGGAAGATCGTCCGGGTATTCTCTTTAGCGTCAAGAACTGGAAGTCCATCAACACGAAAGCGCCGAATGGCGGCCGCTGGCTGATAGAACATTGCGCGAAACTTAACCAAGGTCCTTTCATTCGGATGAAATCCCCCGACCTGGGAAAGCTTTCCAAGACTGAGGTTGGGGACGATCTCGGCACCGTAAGTACTCTTCGCACGGAGGGAACTGAGCTCCATGGCTTCTCTCCAGTCGTCGGGAAGGAAACGATCCTTGGGAATGGAATGACTGACTGCGTTGGTCCTCAGGCTGTAAGATACCCGTGGGCGACCGTCCCATGGCGCTGGGTTCTTGGTTTCAGGAAAACGTGAACGTGTTGTCCATTCCTTGCCATTCATCGAGGTTTGCAGGATGAAGTGCGTCAGTGACTGACCAGCGCCACCGGTGGTGAGCGACATCTTATCGACCGGCACGTTGTCGTTCATATCGACACCGAAGATACGCATCTTGTTGCGGTCACCGACTTCACCCTGCCAGCCGGGGTAATCTTTAGAACTGATCGCCATGTTCGGATCGCGGCCTGGAGCGCTCTCGGAAGCGAATGCCAGAGCCTGGGCACCGCTGGTGGGGACGATTGCTTGAAACTCGCCTGTGAACGGTCCGGTCTCGGTGAGTTTGAGTCGGCGGATTTCATC
>DPWT01000116.1 GCA_003527555.1 Verrucomicrobiales bacterium
TCGCAGCCATATCCAAGACCATCAAGCTGGCTGGACAACCCAGCCCGCTCTACCGTGCAGAACAAAAGTACCAACTCGTCTTCCCGAAAGGGTCATAGAGGGGTACCGCCGCACCGATCCTCCTACGGTACCACAACTGTCTGTACCGGTCACAGTGCCGCACGAAAGTTACAAGCAAGCGATCGGCTTGTCTGACCCGCTACGCAAGCAAGTCGGCTGCTTGACTATGGTGGCCTTTTACTTTCTCCTGTCAGAATAAATGATTAATGGCTCATCTGGAGAGATCGCTTTTGAGGTTGGTGCATTTTGGTTATAAACTAGGTATGCTCCACTAAATAATATGCCTATGAAACCAACACTAAGTGTTATGGCCACGGCAATGATCGTATAGCGTATCCATGTGGGAGCCTCAGCAGGCTTCCCATCCATTTCATCCTCTGCGCTGATGCCTTCAATGTTCTGACCAAGCTTGAGAGGACGGTTTTTGACACCTCGGTGGTCAATCAGACGAAACGCCTCCTCTGGTTCCACTTTTCTAGCCATTCACGGTATAGTGAAGTTTTAAGATTATACGTCAAGCGTCCACAATAAGGCACAGATTATGGATTGGTTCCTGAAATTTTCACCTATACCGCCGTGAAAGAAGGAGTGGCAAGCCTATGGCATATAAAATATACGTTGAAGGCTCGGGGACAGGAGACCCGTTGAGGACAACCTGATAACCAATATCCTCAAACTGTGCAATTGTCATGTTACTGATGTAGGTTGATCCGCCAAGCCATCCGGTCATGATTTCATCTCTTAAATCTTTACCAGTGCCTGATTGTGTTATGCCGGTGAGGCCACCGCCTCCATCGACTTCATCCCAGTGACCATTTGCGGTCCCCGGACCGCCGGCGAGCTCGACAGGCACGAATGTAGCATTTGTTTGGCCAAACTCTGTTTGCCATTGCGCAAGAGCTGAAGACCCCGTGTATTCGCCAGAGTCATCGATATAAAGTTCCTGATAGCCAGGAATGTTTACAGCAGAGCTGCTCCACAAGGTGCCCAGACCCAAAACGTGTCCCATCTCATGTGCCACAACATCACCAAATGTGCCAGCAGCCTCGAGATTGTCAGTGTCTGCGGTGTCGAATGTCATTTCACCAGATGCTGCGTAGATGAAGTTATTCTCGAACCCTAACTTGGCGGTAGTGGGTCCCGCTGAACCTAGGGTGCCTCCTACTCCATCGATGGAGGTCAAATTAACGTCGATGGTGATATTATTGTTACTGACAGTATCTAAATACCCTACGAGGTGTGATTCCCAAACCATTTTAGCTGCGGAAAACGCTGCAGCTTGGCTGGCCGTGGGGGTGTTGTTGTAGTTGAGGATGATGTTGAAACCTGACGTGAGGTTAAATGATGGTGCGTCGATAGGTATAGAGGACTCCACGCTACTCAGTGTCGCGCTGATCTCCATTTCACCAGCAATTGTCTGGCTTGTGGGCCAAATCAGAAGGAGGAGTGCGAGCGATTTGTTGTGAATACTCATGGTGTGTGTGGTGATTTTTACCAAATCTGAATCAATTGCTTAGTTAATTACCTACATGATCTGTGTGCTGTCAAATAAACGATATAATAATCGGATGGATTAGCCATTTTTATTCGATAGTGGCTGATTGTCATTTTTTACAGTGCGCGATTAAAATGATCATTAGGCACAGATTTGTCGACGCGGCGCGCCATGCTGAGGGGTGTTTGAAATTTCATACGGTAGTGATGATGTTGGATGATCGGTACTTGAGCTTATTTCTGTAGTGTGTTGTATCACGGCCGTGTCTGAAATTGTTATTGATCTGGCTGGGGTAAAAAAACGCTATCGTGGTGGAGTAGATGCCCTGCGCGGGGTGTCGCTCCAAGTTCGGAGTGGAGGTGTTTTTGGATTATTGGGCCCTAATGGAGCGGGGAAGAGCACCTTGGTAAAAATACTCACCAGTATTGTTCGGCCGACTCAGTGCGCGGGAACTTTATTAGGTCAGTCTATTGGGCATAAACCCACGCTTGCTCGTGTGGGCTACCTTCCTGAACACGCTCGTTTTCCCGAATACCTAAAGGGAGTAGAGGTGATTCGTTATGTAGCAGGTCTTACCGGTATGTCGCCGTCGCAATCTCGCGTACGTGCGGGTGAGCTGCTGGAGATTGTAGGGATGCAAGATTGGGGAAATCACAGAATGGGGACGTATTCAAAGGGAATGAAACAGCGTATTGGACTTGCTCAGGCGCTTATTAATGATCCGGATATTGTGTTTCTTGATGAGCCGACTGATGGAGTCGATCCGCAAGGTCGGTTAGAAATGCGAAACCTCCTGCAGATGATGCGTGATCAAGGGCGAACGGTATTTGTCAACTCTCACCTACTTGGAGAATTGGAGATGATCTGTGATAGTGTAGCGATTATGAACAAGGGGGAGATTGTCAGACAGGGGGCGATTACAGAGTTGACGGAAAAAAGCCGGCGTTACGTGATCCGCACGCAAGGTGACGTGCCTGCCGAGTTGCTTGGTAAATTAAAAAGTGAGGGTGCGGATATCGAGGCAGAGACCATCACAATCTATCAGAGTGACCCTGCTCCAATACAACCGATACTTGATGCCTTGCGCGGAGCTGGAGTGACAATTGTTGAAATGCGCGAGTTAAGGCAATCACTCGAAGAAATGTTTATGGAAGTGGTTGCGAATGAGACGATTGGAGGCACACAGAAAAACGCAGGTCCGCCTGCTCTGCCTGGAAAGGGGGTTAAGTAATGAGACAAATTTTGACTATTTTATGGGATTCTTACCGGCTACTTATGGCCAAGAAGCTGTTCTGGGTTGCGCTCGGTCTGTCGGTATTACTTGCTGTCATTTATGCCTCGGTTTCTATTGGGCGGAGTGAAATCACGATCTTTTTTGGGGCATGGTCTATTGAACTAGGTGATTTTTTCCTCTTCGATGAGGAGTCAGCAAGTCATCTCTATCTACTTTTATTTTCTAGTGTTTTTGTCCGGTTTTGGTTGGGGGGTATGGCCATTGCTTTAGGGCTTATTTCAGTGTGTTCGGTGTTTCCTGATTTTATGAAAGCAGGCTCAATTGATGTTGTCGTATCAAAGCCTGTGAGTCGTGTAGCATTATTTTTTACGAAGTATATCGGCGGGTTAATATTTGTAGGTGCTCAGGTGTTGGCTTTTTGCGTGATTGTTTTCCTTGCAATA
>DPWT01000039.1:0-10285 GCA_003527555.1 Verrucomicrobiales bacterium
ATATTAGATCAAAGTGAAAGAGTGATATACAACCATAGATACATATTGAGTTAGGCTGCAAGCGCTTACACACTGGGTCTTGAATTTTTTCATTAAATGACTCATGCCAAAAGAGATAGGCTGTCTATCTCAATGGCATGACCAACGCTTTGTTATTACTACGAATTTAGTGCTGATTCAGAGCAGATGTAGCAATATGATGATGTATTTAAATTGATTAGATTAAAGTTGATAATCAGTCACGATTCAGCTCATGAATTTTATCCAGATAATCGTTATTAGTTATTAATTTTAAAGGGCGCTCTTTTTCGGCCATCATCTTCATGACCATTTCAGAGCTGCCATGAATCAGTTCTTCAATGATTTCTGCCTCGGGTAAGTTCTTCCAATATTTCTTAGGCATTTCTGTTTGCATCATTTTTATCTTAAGTCGGGCTGGATTGAATATACTGCGGTAGTATGCACGCCAAAGGTCCTCCAGTTCATCATCGTTAGGAGCTTTTGTTTGATCCACTCCATCAGAGAATTGTATATTCTGTCCATTCCAGTGTACGCAGTCGTCGGGAGTCAAAATTGACCAGTTCATACCCGCGAACCTCTTTCTGAAAAATGACGTGTTAACTTTGACGATTAAATGATCAGGTTCAAACCAGGCAACATAACTTTCAAGCCCATTTTCTCCGTCTTTGATTTTTTTGAATCTGACGAATGCTCGCATTTTATGGATATCGCGGCTGACTGTCTTGCGCATTTGTTCAAGAGCGCGCACTGCAGGATGCGTTTGATTTTTCATAATATTACGATCCTTGCCGTGAGTCATTGCCCAGAGGATTTGATAGAGCTGGGCCCACTGTTTTCCTGATCGATGACACGATACCGTTTCTGCAAGACGGACAAATTCCCTTGGCACATTGAGTATTGGTGAATCTGAATCTGTCGGTAATGGGTCGTCGAATTTGAGCATACCTTCAGTCTGACCGCCTAAGGATGACCATAATACATCATCAGGATGTATTTTCGCATTTATCAGGTGACGTGCGTTATTGCGCCACTCATCGAAATTAGGTTCTATTGTAATAGTCCTCATCGCTAAAACTCACCATGGTGTGCCTCCACTTTTGCTTGTGTTGTAGCTGCCTTTCCGACGATGGGAGTGGCGGTAAAATCGAGCTCTAGCTGTTCTGGTGGAGGTGCGAATTTTGCACGTAAATCCTCGCTTGAAAGCTCAAGCTTGGCTGGATTGTGATCTGAGCAGATCATAAATGGCATTGTTTTCTTCAAATTCACTCTCAGTTTAATCAAGTCTTGTAACTTGATTGCATGATGCCGCCGTAGCCTAACAATTCTTTTAGCATTTCTGACTCCCAAGCCGGGGATACGGTAGAGGAGCTCAAGGGGGGAGCGGTTGACATCGATCGGGAACGACTGTCGATTTCGTAGTGCCCATGAGAGCTTTGGATCGATGTCTAAATCTAAGTTGGGGTCATTTTTTGTGGTAATTTCGTCAACAGAAAATCCATAGAATCGAAGCAGCCAGTCAGCTTGGTATAGCCGGTGCTCTCTCACTAGTGGTGGTGATTTTATAGGTAATACTACCGATGGTTCTGGAATAGGACTGAAGGCTGAATAGTAGACACGCTTCAACTTAAAGTTTCCGTATAGGTCACCTGCTCTGGAGAGAAAGTCTGAGTCATTAGACTGGTCTGCGCCAACGATCATTTGTGTGCTTTGACCAGTTGCGTAAGATGGTTTTTTGATACGTGATTTTTTAATTCTCAGTTCCTTGCGAATACTTTGTGTTTCATCTATGCGCGCATGGATTGTGTTCATTGCCTCACGGGTGCGCTGAACACTTTTCTCAGGAGCGAGTTTTTTTAAACTCTCTTGTTTAGGGAGTTCGACGTTGATGCTCAGGCGATCGGCATATTTACCTGCTTCTGCAATCAGCTCAGGTGATGCCTCAGGAATTGTTTTGAGGTGTATGTAGCCCTTGAAATGGTGAGTCTCACGCAGCAGTTTTGCGACCCTAACAACTAATTCCATTGTGTAATCTGCACTTCTGACGATACCCGAGCTGAGGAAGAGCCCTTCAATGTAATTACGCTTGTAAAACGAGAGCGTGAGATCGACCACCTCCTCTGGCGTAAATCGCGCGCGCCTAACATTGCTAGATCTCCGGTTGATACAATAATGGCAGTCATAGATGCAGACATTGGTTAACAACACCTTAAGAAGGGAGATGCAGCGACCGTCTGGTGCATATGAATGACAAATACCTGCGCCTCCTGTTGAACCTACACCTTTTCCAGCCGATGAGTCTTTTTTTGCCCCAGCGGAGCTTGCGCAGGATGCGTCATACTTTGCAGCGTCTGCTAGGACCTTGAGTTTGTCGAGAGTATTCACTCGAACAACATAAGCTAGTGAACAGCTATGACAAGCCAATTATATCAAATTTATGATTCTAGTAAGCTCTATTTGACGAATTACAATTCCAGACTTATCTGAACATGACATGGTTAAAGCATCCAAGAAAAAACCCTTCTCTAAGGATGATCTGGAGAATCATTATTGGCATATCATTCTGACTCATGGGAAGCGTCCTGTGAATGTGTATGCCTTTGTTCAAGAACTTGAGATTGAGGAAACTGAATTTTACAAGCATGTTGCAAGCTTTGAGGCCTTGGAAGCCAGGTACTGGGAACGGCTTGTTGAAGAGTCTATTGTAGTTTTAGGTGATGACGACGATTATGCCGATTATTCGAGTGATCAAAAACTGCTGGCATTCTTTTATACATTTTTTCAGCACGCTCAAAAACATCGTTCGCGTATGGTCGAATTTTTTCCAAGTCCCGGCTGCAGCAAGGTAATCAAGCCGATGAGAAAGCGCTTTCTGCATTATGCAAAAGAAATAGTCGATCAAGGCCTCGAGGAGGGGAGTGTTGCTGATCGAAAAAATCTCACCGATAAATATCCGCAACTCATGTTTGAGCAGTTTCGCTCAATTATTGAATACCATCGTAAAGATCAGTCAGAAGAATTTCAGGATACGGACGCATTAATAGAAAAGAGTGTGCGTTTGGGGGCTGATGTTGCTCGTGCTGGCACACTTGACTCGGCTATCGACCTTGGACGTTTTCTTTTGCGTAGATTGACGGTTGCAGAAAATTAGGAGCTTATGAAAGAGCAGACCAAAATACCCAAGAATAAGATCAGCCGCGCAAGCAAGCTTGCGCGTACTGGTGTTAAAGTAGGTGTTAACTACCTGAAATATAAGGCCAAGAAAACGATCACTGGTAAGGATGATAAAGCAGCATTCCACGAGGTTACTGCCAAGCAGACTTATGATACGTTTAGTGAGCTCAAAGGTGGGCCGCTGAAGCTTGCGCAAATGCTCAGTATGGATCGTAATCTTGTGCCAGATCAATATGCTGATCAATTTTCCCAAGCACAATATAGCGCGCCACCTCTTACCTATCCACTTGTCGTGAATACCTTCAATAAGGAACTTGGTAAGAAACCAACCGAAATTTTTGAGTCATTCACAAATAAGGCAGTATCGGGAGCTTCAATCGGGCAGGTGCATCAAGCTAAAATTGGGGATAATAAATATGCTGTTAAAATTCAATACCCGGGTGTTGCTAACAGCTTGAAATCTGATCTTGCCATTGTGAAACCGATCGCGTTGAGACTATTCCAGCTCGATGCAAAATCACTTGATCCCTACATTAGTGAAGTAGAAGAGAGGCTGCTTGAGGAAACCAACTACCACCTCGAGTTAGAGAGATCAGTTGATTTGGCAAACAAGTCCCGCCATCTGCCGATGACGCGTTTTCCCGCTTACTTTCCTAAGTTAAGTAGCCGGCGTATTCTTACGATGCAGTGGGTCGAGGGAATGCATTTAGACACTTATGCCGATTCGGGTGCATCGCAGGCAGAAAAACAGCGCATCGCCCAAGCGCTTTGGGATTTTTACCATCACCAAATTCATGAATTGCGAATTTTTCATGCGGATCCACACCCAGGAAATTTTAAAGTGCATGAAAAAAACTTATGGGTGCTCGACTTCGGCTGTACGAAAGCCCTGGATCAAAAGTTTTATAGTGATTATTTCTCTTTGATGGATCCAGAAGTGATCGCTGATGATACACGCTTTCGAGATGTGCTTTTCAAGACAGGTCTTTTGTTAGAATCTGACAATTTAGCGGAGCGGAAAAAGTTGGTTTCCGTATTCAAAGAATCTATTGAGCTTCTTTCTAGGCCTTTTGTGAGCGGAACATTCAACTTTGGTAACAAAGATTATTTTAGAGAGTTGGCAGACTTTGGGGAACGATCTCGGTTGGATAAGGAGCTGAGTAAATTAAGCACCTCGCGAGGTAACGCTCACGCCCTGTATTTGAACAGAACATACTTTGGTCTCTATCATTTAGTTGGTAGTCTTGGAGCCACAATCAATGCAAAGTTGCCGAACTATTCTCAAACCAAAGTTGCTTAGTCAACGGTGTGGTCATTCGGTAGTGTGTGACCATGAATGAACTTGAACGAACTGCGCCGCGTGCGGCGGTGTAGATCAGCGCCACGTGGAAATCGACCTTATTTCCAAATTGAATTTACCTGCCACTTTATCGGCGAGAATCATCCCTAAGCCAGAAATTTCTGCGGGGTTGAACTCTCTATCGAGTTGCCTACCTCGCCAGCTGGCTTTCATCGCAGAAAATGGTATGTGTAGGGTTGTCCATGTATCCTTTTGTGTCTGAAAATCTGCAGTGAATGATACATTTGACCGGCGGTAGCGCTGGTCAGTGGTGATTCGAAACCCATATCTTCGGCCATCACCTTTCACATCAATACATATGCCTTTCCAATCTTTGAGATTCCACTTTTTCCCACGTATTCTTAAAGATGAAAATCCCCCGTTGTTTTCTAGAGACAAATTTCCATTAAAACAGAGGGTCTTGTCTTTTGTCATTTGAATCTTTCCCTGGGATAGGCCACCCATGACACCGTCATTGGTAACACCCACACTTAGGGCGTTCATTTTTTGAGAGAAATCGATAATGGTTTGTGTTTCATGTGTCATGTCCGCATTGGTGAGGTGGCTGCAAAGAGCTAAGGTGATACCTACTTGGAATAATGTGTTCATAATTTTTTGTATTTCTTAGGATTTGAGCATCAGATCATCCACGTCACACTGCCATCCAGCATGAATTTTATCGCGGAATGCGCTGGCAGTTTTACGATGATTTTTAAGTTTTTCTGGGTCCATCTTGTCAAGCTGACGTGTCATCATACCAAGGCGTGGCTGGTTTTGGTAAAACTCCCGATTTGATGCAATGAAGTCCCAGAACAGGCCGTCCCAGATGTCACACCACTCACCTTTGGGGTAGTCGGACATTTTGCGAACATAGTTTGAACCACACACGTATGGTTTGGTGACAAATTTGCCGCCGTCGGCGAACTGGCTCATGCCATAAACGTTAGGCACCATCACCCAGTCATATGCATCGATGAACATCTCCATAAACCAGCGATAAACTGCGGTCGGTTTTACGTGACAAAGCTGGAACATCACACCTAGAACCATTAGGCGCTCGATATGGTGACAGTATCCGGTTTTGAGAAGGCGATGGATGGCATCATCTACTGGCGGTAGCCCCGTACGTCCTGTGTAAAAGCTCTCAGGCACATCGTGCTCGAATCCCCAGAAATTCTCCAGTCGCATATCACGGCCGTGAAGTTCATACATGCATCGCATGAATTCACGCCAGCCAATGACCTGTCTCACAAAACCTTCTAATGAATTCAATGGCACGTCATTGGCTTCGCCAAATTCGAGTGCACGATCGACAACCAGTTGGGGATTTAGCAGGCCAATATTCATCATTGGCGTCAGTAGGCTGTGCTGTTGAGTGCCGTGGTTCATGGAAATGGCATCTTCGTAATCGCCAAAGAGTTTAAAACGATCCTTCAGAAAAGACTCGAGCCATGCCTCAGCCTGCTGGTGTGTATGTGGTAACCCATCGCCTACATCACCCCACGCATCTGGGAAACACATGCTGACCCATGATTTAGTTTGTTCCGAAAAAGGTTCGGTCTCCGGTAATTTCGGTTCACTATAATTCTTTGGAAGTTTTTTACGGTTGTCTTCATCGTAGCTCCACTGGCCACCTTTTGGTTTATTATTTGCATCAACCAAGATCCCCATCCGCTTGCGTTGAGCTTGATAAAAGTGTGCCATGAACGGCTTCTTTTTTCCGGCAAAGTGATCACGCCACCAGTCATTGGGTGTCAGAAAATTGGGTGTATCGTGCCATTCGATCTGCACATCACCTTTTCTTACCCATGACTCAACCCTTCGTTCTAACAGATAGTCTACAGCTCGCGCGATATGTATGGTTTTTACTTCGCTAGGTAAAAGATCAAGCATGTCGGAGGTGGTGATCTTATTTTCACCGTTCAATTTATCCTCTAGGCCGATGACTTCCACGTCGTAACCTGCATCGGATAGTTGACCGACATAACGATCTCCCGCCTGTTTCAGCAACGCTAGCCTACGAGCATGGTGCTTGAGTGGCCATTTATGATCACGCCCATAGAGTAAGGGCTCCTCGATAAAGAAGACCCGACGTTGATCATTCACCGCCGGGTGGTTCTTGTAGAGCTGGTGCGGATAGATAAGTGAAACTTCCATGACGATTTATTTGGGTAACACAGCTATCAACTCCCATGTTTTTTTGCTGTTAGGGACTCCTGGACCGTTGTAGCCGAGCACGCGGTAGTCATTGCTCTTGATACCACGTTTTGTCAGTTCGGTTGCGATGGCCTTTTGTGCTGTTTTCATCATGCTGCTGGTGTTTTTGCCTTGCCACGTGTAGCTGAGGGTTTTTATGGCAGGTATATCACGCACATCAATTTTACTTGAGTCCTTGCCTGCTTTGCCAACTCCTCTGTGTTGGTAGAGGAATCCCATGGAATTCATGGTCATCTTATCACCTCTTTGTTCCATACCCATCTCTACGGGCGAGGTCATGGGGATATCCTTGCTTTTTATGTGGCGAAAGAGTCGCCAAAAAGCAAACGACTTGGCCTTACCGCTGGTATAAGCAGCTCGGTAGGCGGGAAATTCTTTGACGGTGACCTTGTTATACGGCCCAGGTGTCGGCCAACCCTTGGGTAGGGGGGACTCTGCCACGTATTTGGGCTCTGTGGCGTTGACTTCAGCTTGAGCAGAGAGGGAAAATACGGTGAATAGGGTGGGGAGGAGGAATCTTATCATGGTTTGGTTGTTTTGTACAATAACTTGACGAATGAAACAACGGTGACCTAAGAATCCTCGATGTCAATAATTTGTCTATATTTTGGGATTTTGACGTAAAGTCTGATGATGAGATCCTATGCGATGAGCCTGCGTGATATGCGCACACATTTTCTTGAGAGATTAAGGCTCGTCGGTCGGTATTTATTTTCCAATACTCAAGCTCTCATGAAAACCATCGCCACTCTCGCTATCACATTCCTTCTCAGCGCGGTCCTGTGCGCCGACCACCATCAGGAAAAAGCCGCCGAGGCCGCACCGTTCCGTCACGTGGTGATGTTTAAGTTTAAAGACGGCGCCACCAAGGAGCAGGTTACCGCTATCGAAACAGCTTTTTCAGCACTACCGAAAAAAATCAACACCATTACCGGCTATGAGTGGGGGACCAATGTCGGCAAAGAGAATAAAAACCAGGGGTTCACTCACTGCTTCATCGTCACCTTCAAGGATCAGGCCGGACTTGACGTCTATATCCCTCATCCGGCACACAAGAAATTCGTCGAGTTGCTACTCCCAAGTCTCGACAAGGTACTCGTATTCGATTTCGTGGCGAAGAAAACCTGAAAGGTAAAAAACGAAACTGATCACACGACCAACCTCGTTCATTAAAAAATTTCATATAGTCGCAGACTACTTCCTGCGACTTAATATCAGCGCGAGTGAACCAAGACCATGAAGAGCAGCCGATGAGGGTTCGGGAACTGCTGTCAACATAGCACCAGAAATCGCCGACTTAACCCAGGGGCTAGGATTCGCCAGTGACACTGTCAAACTAGCACTTACCCAGTTGTCAAATGAGTTCGCTTCATAGGGTGCTGTGAGTGTGCCGTCCGCACTTGGAAAGACGTTTTCGAATTCATTACCACCCAAAAAGCTATGACAAGTGCTCAAGATTGGTTCAGGCGTCTCGATGGAGATCTATCGCTTAGGCATTGGCGATCTCAATGGCGATGGCAAAGTGGACATCGTTGTGGGAAACAAAAAAGGCGTCTTCGCGTTCATCCCAAAGTAGTTGTTTCACTATGTGGAAAATGCGCATCATAATGTGGAAATAGCCTCTTTCCTCTCAGCGTAATGAGGTTTAACTTATGCGAACCATGACCAGACACTTCGGAGTATTCCAATTCAAACCAGAAATCAGCCCAGAGCAAATCGATCATTGTTTCACAACCATGCAGGATATGGTTGGCAAGATTCCCGGACTACTATCCATGGAGCACGGCCCATACAAATCCGATGAGGGGCTCAATGAGGAATTCACCCATGGATTCATCATGACCTTCGACTCCCCTGAGTCACGCGATGCCTACCTACCACACCCGATTCATGAGGAGGTTAAGGAAGTCGTCGTGCCCTGCCTCGAACGCGTTGTCGTTTTTGATTTTGACGTAAACAGCTAACCCAGAATCCTCTACCGCTATGAAACTTATTTTACCACTCCCCCTGCTTACACTGCTAACTCTCCCTCTGACCGCCCAGGAGCCGGCCAAGGCTGTTTCCATTTTTGATGGCAAAACCCTCACCGGCTGGAAGGCCGTCAACCCAGCCAACGCCAAGATGTGGTCGGTCGTCGATGGCGTCATCACTGCAGGCGATGGAAAAAATAAAGTCCGCACCAACACCTACCTCGGCACCGAAAAAGAATACGGCGACTTTGAATTCCGCTGCTTGTTCCGCATCAGCGGCGACCACAAAACGGGCATGATTAACTCCGGTATCCAGTACCGTTCCTACACCAAGGGCACCAAAATCATCGGCTACCAGGCCGACATCGGCAAAGGATGGTGGGGCGGCATCTACGATGAGCATCGCCGCAATAAACTGCTCGTCAAAGGTGACATGTCCACCCTCAAGCACATCCTCAAAGAGGACGGCTGGAATTCTTATATTATCCGCTGCAAAGGCAACCACCACCAGCTCTACATCAACGGTGTGCTCACCGCCGACTTCGTAGAAAAGGATGCAAAAATCGCCACCAAGGGTATTATAGCAGTGCAAGTCCACTCCGGCGGTAACGCCAAGGTGGAATTCAAAAACATCACCGTCACCGAGCTTTGATATCACCACGGATTCTACAGACGTTACGGATCTTGCTCTGACTGTGATAATTCAACAGATACCAAAATTTTTTTCCGTGCTTTCCGTGAAACAAAAATAATACTAGATGAAACTATCCATCACTCTCCTTATAGTCAGCCTAGCCGCCACTTCTGTTAGCTTTGCTAAAAAAACCCAGTCAGGTCGTACTGAGGCCAACACACCGGAGCAACAACTCGCTGGCTTCACCGTGCCGGAAGGATTTGTGGTGGAACTCGTGGCATCGGAAAAAGACGGCATCGTTAATCCCATCGATCTTACCTTCGATGACGCAGGCCGACTCTGGACCCAGACCGCACGCATGTATCCGCTCGATCCGGTCAAGGACATCAAGTGGGGCGCGCTGATCAAGCTGATGAACAACCCTGCCGAGCAGGACAAGAACCCAGAGTTCAAGCGTATCAAAGACCTCTACCAAGGGAAAACCAAGGGCGACGACGAGATCCTGATCCTCTCAAACCTCCACGGTAGCAAGAAACTCTCCGTCGATAAATTCGCGACCGGACTGACTATTCCCCAATCGATTCTCCCCTATAAAAATGGTGCTTATGTCATGCAGGGATCCGAGTTGTTTTTTCTCGATGATTCTAACAAAGATGGGAAATCCGACAAGCGTATGCCTGTTCTAACAGGATTTGGTTTCACCGATACCCATACGATGGGGCACAGCCTCGTCCGTGCACCTGGCGGCTGGATTCATTTCTCTCAAGGTGCACTGAACAAGGGCGAGATCAAAGCAGTCAAGTCCGGTGAAAGCACACGCATCGATTACAGTAAAACCGCACGCTTCTCCATCGATGGCAACCACATCCAGCTCGTCAATGCAGGCCTCAATAACATCTGGGGCTACCAGCTGCGGAGCAATGGCCAATGGTA
>DPWT01000039.1:10528-21199 GCA_003527555.1 Verrucomicrobiales bacterium
GGCATCGGCAACGAGAAGCTCCGCCCCTACCAGCAGTTCATGCCTAATCGGCATAAGTTCCGCGTCGGTGGCACCGGTATCTCCGGCCTCGCATTTGCCGACGACACATCAGGCTCCTATCCGGAGGAATTCCGTGACGTCGCTTTCCTCGCTAACCCGATCACCTCTACCATTAACTGCGTAAAAATCGTCAGGAATCTCGATGGCACCATCACTGCCGAACACCTTCCTGACTTGCTGAAATCGAAAGACGACTGGTTCCGCCCCGTCAACATCGAGTTTGGCCCCGACGGATGCCTCTACATCGCCGACTGGTACAACAAGATCGTTTCCCACAACGAGGTGGCTACCACCCACCCCGACCGCGACAAGACCCACGGTCGCATCTGGCGTATCCGCCACAAGTCTCAAAAGCCACGTAGCATTCCGAACCTTTACAAAGCTTCTAACAAAGATCTCGTCACACACCTGCAATCACCATCGCACTGGCAGAAACGCGCCGCTGCCTTTCAGATTGCCGACCGCCAGGCCAAGGAGCTCGTCCCTACGCTGACTAAGCTGGTCACCAATACCTCCGTCGAAAAAACCGCCCGCATTCACACGCTGTGGGCGCTGGAAGGGCTCGATGCCTACGATCAAAAAACCATCACCACACTGCTCACCGACAAAGACGGCGATATCCGCCGTGAGGCGGTGCGTGCGCTTGAAACATTTAAACTATCGCCCGACGAGACTGCCGCACTGCTCTCCCCGCTCATCACTGATAAAAACGTCATGGTGCGCTCGCAGATCATCCGCACGCTCGAATTCCGCGGCAAAGCCAATAACAAAACCATCGATATCCTCGTCAGTTTTTGCCACCCCGCAGCGCCTAATAACAACATGGGTGGTGGCTACGAGCAAAACTTTGAGCGTTACCTCGCACGCCGAGCACTGGAGCGATACCCATCAGAACTCAAGGCCTACCTCGCCACCGCGGAAGCAGCCAAGCACCCAGAAGAAAAACGCGTCTGGGCACAGCAAGCACTCGGCAAACAGGCTGCTGGCTCATTCGCCCAGCAGTGGAAAACCCTTAGTAAAAAACCACTGGATAAAGACACCCTGGTCATCGTCTCAGGTCGCTCAGGCGATCAGAGCGTGCAGAAACTCGTGCAACCGTATTTCGCCAACCCGAAAAATGCCAAGCACATCGCGCAGATCGCACTCAAACACGCCGCCGATGCATACGCGCCAGCCGTTGGCTACCCGCTGGCTGAGACGGCCATGACTCTCGTTCGTTCAGGAAAGAAAGAGGACATCATCCTCGGTCTCCAGCTCGCCCGCACCTATCGCATCACCCACCTCTGCCCGGAGTTTGCCAAGCTCATTTCCGCCGCAAAAGACGAAACACTGAAACGCGAAATTATTGCGTCGCTCAGCCACCTGCCCAAAGGATTCGCTATGCAGTTCCTCGCCCTAGTGAATGACGCCTCAAACTCAAAAAATGTGAGAATCGACGCCCTCTCGGCCCTCGTCCAGGCACAAGGCGACCAATCAGTTTTAACTGTGCAGAAATTCCTCGCAGATCATCCCGCGGATCAATCAGCGATCATCAACGCACTCGGCAACACCACCCAAGGCAACCACGTTCTGCTCATACTCGTCGCCTCAAAAAAGCTTACGACGGCAGACATACCACTAGCCGTCGCTGAACGTATCAACCACCTGTATAAAAACGACCCTGCAGCCAAGCACATTCACCAGCAAGTGACTGCAGCACACAAAAAGCAGCTCGACAAAGACGTCGCTCGTATTGCCAAGCTTGAACAACAGTTCGCAACAAAATCCGGTAACCCGACCACTGGAAAAATACTCTTCTCCGGTATGTGTCTGACCTGTCACGTCGTTGGCGAGGAGGGCAATGGCATTGGCCCCGCACTCGACGGCTCGGCCAAACGCGACACCAACCACCTACTCACTGCGATCATCAATCCGGATGCTGCTGCGGAAAATGCGTATATTCTCTATCGTGTCATCGAGTCCTCAGGCATCATCACCGAGGGCCTCAAAAGCAAACAAGACAAACGCGGAGTAAGTATCGCCCAGCAGGGTGGTGCCATCACCTTCATTGCTAAGCGCACCGTCAAGGATCAGCACCACGTCGGCTCGTCCTCCTTTATGCCCACCGGGCTGATCTCTAGCATGCCCGACAACACCGTCATCGATATCCTGACCTACATTCGGTCGCTGAAGTAGTGTGAGGTGTTGAAGCTTGGGTTTCGGGGTGATTAGGTCGTTGTGGAGAGGAAAGAAGAGCGTTGAATCCAGAATAGTGAACAGAGAATGGTTGCACAGATGAAGAATTGCATGGTGGGTTTATTTCTCCCTTGGTGGGCAAATGAGCGGGTAGCGTCTTACTGAACTATCAATTCAGATATTTATCTCTTACCCTTGCCCTTGCGGTCATTGCCTGGTGATTTAGGATCAAAACTGGTGTTTTGTTTAATTGGAATGAGAGCCTTGGTATCGGCTTGCCATTGTTTGAGTTCGGCAAACAGAGCAGCGGCTTTTTTCGGATGCTCTTTCGAAAGGTCTTTGCTCTCGCCGATGTCCATCTCGACGTTGTAGAGTCGGATGGAGTTGTCCTCGAAGAGGTGCATGAGTTTCCATGCCCCCCGGCAGATCATGCTAGATGGGACGGCGCGCCAGTAGGGTTTGTTAGTGCTTGCTACGTTGTGAACCTGGCCATCAATGTTGTAGGCGGCGAGGTAGAGCGGGTAGTGCCAGAAGATGGAACGCTCTGGAACAGGTTTGCCCTTGAGGAGAGGTACGATGGATATGCCATCGACGGGTTGTTGAGTGGGTAGCTTGGCACTGGCGAGCTCAGCAAATGTCGGCATGAAATCGACGCTGGTGATTGGGGTGTTGTTTTCGCTGCCTGCGGCAATGACACCTGGCCATGACATGCAGGTAGGGACGCGCACGCCGCCTTCGTAGAACGCACCTTTCTGGCCTTTGAGTGGTTTGTTAGAAGTGATCGAGTGGCCGCCGTTATCTGATGTAAAAATGACGAGGGTGTTTTTCTCGATGCCGAGTTCTTTCAGGGTGGCGGTGACTTTGCCGACGCTGGTATCGAGGGCATCGATCATGGCGGAGTAGACGGGGCTCCACTGGCGGTCCCATTTTTTGGAGTCGAGTTTCTTCTGATACTTGGCGGTGACATCCTTGCGCGCCCGGATGGGGATGTGGACGTCCCAGTGGCAGAGGTACAAGAAGAAAGGTTTGTCCTTGTTGGCCTTGATGAATTTGCAGCTGGCGTCGGTGAGCCATTCATGGACATCGATGTTACCGTAGTATTTTTTACCGATCTTTCCGCCTTTACCGTTTGGGTCGCTGATATCGAAGCCTTGGGTATCAGGACCAACATGCCATTTGCCAAAACGGGCGGTGGTATAACCGGCGGATTTGAGAACCTCGGCGATCGAGGTGACGGATGGCTCGAGATTGGTTTTCGAAACGAGTCCGTCCTTATTGTTGGTAGTGACATCGAGTTTCATCCAAGTTTTTTGGCCTTTTGCTTTTCCTCCTGGAGTCCAGATCTTGGTGCGGGGAGTGTACATGCCGGAGATCAGGCAGGCACGGGTGGGCAGACAATTAGGACCGCCTGAGTAGGCGCGGTTGTATTTCATGCCCGACTTACAGAGCTTGTCGATGTTCGGGGTTTCGTAGAACTTGGTGTTGTTGAACCCGGTGTCGGCCCAGGCGAGGTCATCGGCCATGATGAAGACGATGTTTGGTTTTATAGAAGCTTGCAATCCCTGATGGTCGTCCGCTGCGGTTGTCAAGACGGATGCGAAGATGAGGTAGACGATTAATATGCGCATGATCGGATGTTGATGATGATGATGAGAAACACAAAGATTTTTTTTGGGATTTCATCTTCGTGCTTGGCAGGGTGGGCGATAGATGAGCAAATCTGGATATGGAACATCACGTGTATTTTTGGCTGAAGGAAGAGAAGAACAACGAAGTGGATCGTGCAGTATTTGAGCAGGGATTGGATGCACTAATGAAGATTGAGACCATTGCATCAGGGATGTGGGGTGCGCCATCGGAGACACCGGAGCGTCCGGTCACCGACAAGAGCTTTGATTATGCGATTTCGCTGAAATTCGATAGTCTGGAGCAGCACAATATCTACCAGGATCACCCTGAGCACGACGTCTTTGTGGAGTCGTTTCTCGACTACTGGCAGGAAGTGAAAGTGATGGATGTGGGATAGGACAGGAGATCTTATTTGAACTGAAGTTCGGCGAATGGGATCTTGTGTTTGAGCACGGTTTTTCCGGCCTTATCGATGGTGCGCAGTGTGGCGCTTTTGTTTGCCCAATCGAGATCGATGATGCCGGCATTGAGTTGGGCGTATGCTTTACCGAGGCGGAATGAGTTGGTTGCCTTTGACCAGCCAGTGCTGGCGTGGGTCATACCGCTGCTGGTAAAGTCATAGAACGGATAGCCGTCGACGGTTTTCTTTGATATTTCGGAAAAATGGACGTCGCCCGAGATACCAATGGTACGGTGTGCTTTGTGTTTTTTAAGCAAGCCCATCAGTCGGTCAAACTCGTGGGGGACGTTGCCCCAGTTTTCCATGCCTTTTTCATAGGAAAGCATCTGGATGCTGCTGGCGATGATGCGGAAATCGGCGGGGACTTGAAGTTGTTGTTCGAGCCATTTCCACTGGGCGTCGCCGAGGAGGGTCATGCTGGTGTCTGTGACCGGGCGGTACCAGCCAACGATATTTTTGGGGCGTTCGCCTTTTTTGTATTTTGCTCTTGGGACTAAATCGCGGAAGTAGCGTGTATCTAACACGATGATCTGACAGGTCTTTCCTTTGGGGCCGAAAGTATAGGATGTGTGGACGCCGGGGCGTTTACGGCGGGCGGTGTTCTCAGGTTCGCCGAAGAAGTCGAGGAAGATTTTTTCGGATTCTTTGCGCATTGAGTAGGTATTACCGCCGTCGTTGATGCCGTAGTCGTGGTCGTCCCAGGTGGCGATGACTTTGCTTTGTTTACAGAGCTGTTGGTAACCTTTGATGGCGCCAAGTTCGTTGTATTTTTTTTGCAGGACATTCATGTCCTCGGTGTCGCCGTAGATGTTGTCGCCCAGAAAAACAAAGACGTTTGGTTTTTCGCCAAGGATTGCTTGATACATTCCATTGGTATTTCTTCTCGGGTTGTTACATGCACCGAAGGCGATGCGCGATATGGTGGTGTCGTTGTGGTTTTCGCTTTTGATGGTCTCTGCTTGGGTGGGAGAGACGAGTGCAAGAGCGATGCAAAGAGTTAGAATGTGTTTCATGGTGGGTGTCATTGTTAGGCGAGGATATCTTTGATGATACCGCAGGGTTCCACACCAGTGAGTTTAAAGTCGAGGCCCTGGGCTTTATAGGTAAGAGCATCGTGCTGCAGCCCGAGCAGGTGGAGCATGGTGGCATGGAGCTCGTGGACGGAGACGGGGTCTTTGGCGACGCCATAGCCAAGTTCATCGGTTTCGCCGTAGGTGGTTCCTCCTTTGATGCCGCCGCCGGCGAGGAAGACGGAGAATGCCTTGATGTGGTGGTCTCGGCCTGCGCGGTCGCCACTGCCTTGAGCCATGGGAGTTCTGCCGAATTCGCCACCCCAGATGACAAGTGTTTCATCGAGCATGCCGCGTTGTTTAAGATCGGTGATTAGGGCTGAGGTGCCTTGATCAACAAGTTTGGCAGTTTTTTCGGTGCCATTTTTGACGGCTCCGTGGTGGTCCCAGCCGCGGTGGTAGAGCTGGATGAAGCGGGTGCCGCGTTCGGCGAGTCGGCGTGCAAGCAGGCAGTTTGATGCGAATGTTCCGTCGCCTGGTTGGCAGCCGTAGAGGTCGAGAGTTTTTTGGGACTCGCCTTTGGTGTCCATGAGTTCCGGCACGGCGGTTTGCATACGGAATGCGAGTTCGTATTGTTCGATACGGGTGGCGATGTCCGGGTGCTGGGTGCGTGTGGAAGTGATCGAGTTCATCCGGTTGATGGTGTTGATGACATCGCGTTGGGATGCATCGGTCATTCCGGGTGGGTTTTCTACATAATGAACGGGGGATCCAGCAGATTGGAATTCGACGCCTTGTAGATGCCCTGGGAGGAAGCCATTGCTCCATTGGCGGGATGAGATTGGCTGACCTTGTCCACCGCCTGAGCTGGTAAGGACGACGTAGCCTGGGAGATTTTGGCTTTCGCTTCCTAGGCCGTAGAGCACCCATGAGCCCATTGATGGCCGGCCTGGGATAATTGAGCCGGTGTTCATGAACGTGTGAGCGGGATCGTGGTTGATTTGCTCGGTATGCATCGAGCGGATCACAGCGATATCATCGGCATGTTTAGCGATGTGTGGAAATATCTCGGAGATTTCCATCTGGCTCTCACCATGTTTATTAAATTTCCACTGTGGCCCCATACATTTGAGAGCTTTGCCTTGGAGCTGGGCGAGTTGTTGGCCTTTGGTAAATGATTCGGGCATCGCCTTGCCGTGGAGTTTTTCCAGTTCGGGTTTGTAATCGAAGCATTCTAGATGTGACGGGCCACCTGCCATGCAGAGGTGGATGACACGTTTGATTTTCGGCTGGTAATGCGGAACAGCGAGCGGGCTGTCCGCAGCTACGAGGCGTGACAGTGCGGCCGAGCCAATGCCGGCGAGGCCGTGGCTGAGAAAGGTGCGGCGTGTAATGGGAGACATGGCTTTTAGTAGCGGGTGATGGTTTCGTGCAGGTTGAGGATCGTGCGTGCGACTGAGGCGGCTGCGGCGAGTTCGTGAGCGGGGATGTCTGTGGGGTACGGGGCTAGGCCAACCGAGAGGAATTTTTGCGCGACATCCGGATCTGCCTTAAACCTTAATAATTCATCCTGATAGAGTTTATCGAGTAGTTTGAGTTCTTGCTCGGTGGCGGGGCGGCTCAAACAAGACATCATGGCGCGTTGTACGAGATTGTCTTTATTCACCATGAGAAGTTTGGTGGCGAGCGAGCGAGCGGCTTCGGTAAAAGTTGGGTCGTTGAGCAGGGTGAGTGCTTGCAGCGGGGTGTTTGCTTCAGCTCTTTCTGTGGCGCATTCTTCGCGATTTGGTGCACCAAAGTTTTTGAGCATTGGATGGAGGAAAGTGCGTTGCCAGTGGGTGTAGATGCCGCGACGGTATTGGTTTTTTCCCGAATCGGCTTGGTATTTGCGTCGAGGGAAATTTAAGTGGCGGTAGTAGCCTGTCGGCTGGTAGGGACGAACGCTTGGACCACCGATGTCCTCTGTCAGTAATCCTGAAATGGAGAGAGCGTTGTCACGGATGAGTTCCGCTGGTAGGCGGAGTTGGGTTTGGCGGGCGAGCAGTCGGTTATCTGGGTCATGAGCGATGAATTCACCACCTGGGGTGCTCGTTTGCTGATAAGTCTTCGACAGCACGACAGTGCGGATGAGCTGTTTCACGCTCCAGTTGTTTTTAACGAACTCAATAGCTAGCCAGTCGAGCAATTCTGGGTTGCTTGGATACTCACCTTGGAAGCCGAAGTCACCCAAGCTATTGGATAATCCGCTACCAAATAATTGAGCCCAGATCCGGTTGACGAAAACGCGTGCGGTGAGTGGATTTTTTTCTGATGCGATCCATTTGGCAAGATCGAGTCGGGTGGTGCCAATTTCTTCTCCGTTGTTGAGAAATGCGGGTGGCGCTGGTTGCACGACCGCGCCTGATTGATCAGTCCAGTCGCCGCGCGGGAGTAGGCGCACGGTGCGGCGTTTGGCGGATATGGTGGTGACAATATGGCGATATTCTTCGGTTGGTTTGGGTTTTTGTGCTGTGAGTTCTTGGATTTTCTTTTGCTGCGGTGTTTTTGCAGAGGATTTGATCAGGAAGTAGTCGAAAAGGATGGTTTTATTAGTGGGGTTTTTATCGCTATCGGCTGTGGTGACGAGATTGCTGATGTTTCTGGGGAGTCGAGGTTTTGATTTGGATTTGAATCTCTTGCGAAGCTCGGCAAGCCATGCGGCAAAGTTTTTTTCTACCGTGGGAGATGCTTTGAGGGTGGTCTTAAGGGAATTGATTTCGGCGTCAATGCGTTTGGATTTTGCGAGGACGTCCTCATTTGGGATTCTGAGGTAGGGGCCATATCTCTCTCTGGAATTGATTGAGGCGACAATATTTGGTTTAAGATATTTTTGAATGTCCTCTTGGTATTTGCCGTCACCTGTCCATGCTCCTTTTTCGAGGATATCTGAAAAGTAGGCGGCGAAAGAGTAGAAGTCTTTGGCTGTTATGGGGTCGAATTTGTGGTCATGGCACTCGGCGCATGCCATGGTGGATCCGAGGAATGCGGCGGATGTGGTGCGGACACGTTCTGCTTGGGTTTTTGCGACGTATTCCTTGTCCTGAATCCCTCCTTCTTGGGACATTTGGCCAAGACGGTTATAAGATGAGGCTATTCGCTGGGAGATGGAGGCATTGGGGATGAGGTCGCCGGCAATCTGTTCGATGATGAATTGATTGTAGGGTAGGTCGTTGTTGAAGGAATTGATGACGTAATCGCGGAAGAGAGAGACCTCGGTATTTTGGTCGCCGTGATAGCCTACGGTATCTGCGTAGCGGACGGCATCGAGCCACTTCATGGCCATACGCTCGCCGTAGTTGGGTGATGAGAGTAACTTGTCAGTTGCCTTCGCAACGGCTGCCATGGGGTCAATTTTATGGGCATCTGTAAATGCGGTGACTTCTGCCGAAGTAGGAGGAAGCCCGGTGATGTCGAAGTGGAGTCGGCGAAGTAGGGTGTGAGCGGCTGTTGGTTTGGAGAGTGTGAGGCCTTTCTTTTTGAGTGCCTTTTCTACGAGGGAATCGATGGTATCGTCTGCGTTTTGTTTGGGCTGTTGATAAGCCCAATGGGGTTCGTAGTCGCCACCTGCCTTGATCCAGTCGTGGAGGATTTGTTTTTCTTTTTTGGTCAGCTTTTTGTGGCTTTCCGGGGGAGGCATTATTCTGTCCTTATCGTCTGTATTGATTAGTTCAATAAGTGCGCTTTTTTCCGGGTGTCCTGGAACGAATGCCTTACCTTTGATGGCGTTTTCCCTGATGTCTAGCCGCAGGCCTTCCTCACGAGTTTCTGGGTCTGGACCGTGACAGAAAAAGCACTTATCGGAGAGGATAGGGCGGACATCGCGGCCGTAGCGGATATCAGATTCCGAGGCATTTGCCAGGTTAAGAGAAAGCAGAAGCGATGAAATGAAAGCGGTATGACGAGAGTGGAGCATGCTAGAGGAATGATTTGATGCTGATTAATTTTGGGCGTTTGGTGGAGGTCTTGATTTCCTTAATGGTATCGCGAACGGTCTGGGCTTTTTGTTTGCTAAGTCTTTTGGGGAAATCTGGTTCTCTGTTATCGAAATAATCGATGGCGTTCTCAAGCATGGGAATAGCGCGTTGCGAATGTGCACCGTAACTTTTCATCAGAGTCATGACGGTTTTGATACGATGTTCACTGGCATGAGGCTTCATGTTTTTGGCGTATGCCGCGGTGAGTTCTATACCTTCACTGATACGGTGTTTGGCAAAAAGTTCAAGGCCTGCTGTCTGAATTTGGTCGGCAAACATGATGCCGCTAGGTGAGGGCTCGATAATGGCGCGGTAAATATCAGGGAGGATCGGTTTGAGTTCCTCTAGGCTGAGTTTTGTATAGATGGAGCTGTAGCTTCCTCGGGCGCGACCATCTTCATTTTTTAGGCCTGCTTTGACGGCTTTATAGAGAAGTTCTCTGTCGACGCCATTGAGTGAGCGGCTGAGCATGCCGCCGCGGGCATTGAATAAGGCGAAGCTAAGGTATCGTTGTTCCATAGCTCTGGGGTCTTCCTTGGTGGCGCCTTTGGCTACCATGGTGAGGAGTGCCGGTAGAGTGGACATGGCGGGTTGGCCTATGGCAGCGATCGTTTGAGCCGCGTGGACTCGCATCCAGAGGTCATCATGCTTGAGGTTTTTTTGTAGTGTTGCGACGGCTGGGGCTGCCTTGCCTCTGAGTTGAGCCAAAGCGCGGCAGGCTCCGTAGCGTGCCTGGATGTTGGGGAGGTCGAGCATCTTGACGAGTGCGGGGACTGGGGAGTTGATCCCCTTGCGGCGAGCCAGTGCCATGGCGGCGCGCTCGCGTACGACGGGTGACCAGCTTGTTAGTTGCTGAAAAAGGTGATCAACAGACAACTGGTCGTAGGCGGCGTTGCGGTTGTTATTACTCCAGCCTCTGCCGTCGATGATGATCGACTGTGCCTCTTTGGGCTTGAGTTGAGGGATTTGCGTGGGGTTTTTACCAGTGAGCATGATTTTTTTCAATGGCATGGCGTAGGCGAGTAGATCAGCGCCGGTGCAATCCCAGTTTCTTGCTGAATCACCTCTCATGGCGGGTGGTCCTTGGTGGGGGAAGGTGCCGTCCCATTGCCGTGCCAGATCGAAATACCAGGAGCCGAACTCCTTCATCCATGCACCTGTGGCGTGTGGGCCTGACCGCACCACACCAGGTATTGCCCAAGTGATGTTCCAGAAGTTTCCAGTGTGGCCGGTGTCACGTTCGGGGCCGTGGCATGCTAGGCTCATTCGTGAGAAATACTCGGCAGACTTGCTATCTCCTAGCAGGTCAAAAAGCACAGCGGCC
>DPWT01000040.1 GCA_003527555.1 Verrucomicrobiales bacterium
ACTTCATCGAGCGCAACCTTCGACGGGTTCTTCGGCGCACCAATACGGAATGGATTTGCCTGCGTCGGTGGGATCTTGATGTGCGGGACTTTAGCGGTCTTAACTTTCACACCATCTAGATAGAGCTGCATTTCTCCAGCACCGGCGGAAGCATCGTGATTCCAGACGGCGGCAAAATGATGGGGCTTGAGATCGGTGATAGGTAATTTTTCACTGAGCGCCTGAATTATTTGCGGACCGTTGTCGTAGAAAAAACACATCTGCCCGTTAGGCCGGATGTCGATATGCCATCCCTGTTTGTCATTGGCATCACCACTACGAGTGCCGGCTAAAAATACCGCCTTACGCGTCTTTGCAACCAGAAACCAACCTTCACAGGTGAATGAACGATCAGCACGCAAGGCGAACTTACCTGTAGGACTTGGTTCGACCCAAACCCCAAGGCTCATGGCTGCGGTATTCGTAATATCATGGGGTGGAAGAGCAGAGGGAGCGATCGCACCAATCGTCTTTCCAGGCGCTAACATCGGAAGCGACGATTTGTTTTTTGAGTCGATCAATTTTTCACCTATGGAATCCGGCTCCATCCGCCACCATGCTACTGTCGGGTCAGTTTCTGGTGGAATATCCACGATGGGTTTGGGATCTGGCTCAGGGGGTGGAATGATAGCTGTAGGATTGGGTTTGGGGTCGTGAACTATCGGAGCATCTGTTTTGGTTATTGGTGGAGCCGGAATAGCCTGAGGGGTATCAGGAATGGGGTCAGATAGATCGCGCGGGGGTGTAGGCTCAGCCTTGGCCGTTGATATATCGTCTGAATGAACCAATGAATCATCTGGCACCTGACTCCCGATGTAATGCATAACACCCCAAGTAAGCAATCCGAGCACGATCACGCTAATGAGAGACAACCCCACAGCCTTGCGGGCCACGCTGGATCGTTTTCCAACAGCAGAATTTCGAAATTTTCGAGTATCACTTGGGACTTCAAGCGAAACCGTCTCTGCATCTTGGGAAAGAGTGGATACGCTGATCAATGGTGCTTCCATTGCCGGTGATAGAGCTTCGCTAAATGGCGGGGCTAACTGGGCTTCTGCAGTCTGGTGATCGTGGCACTGAAGAAAAAACGGTTTTATATTCAGTGTCGTTGATTCCAGTTCTGCACGATATGCCTCAATATCGAATGCAACTCTGCGAAAATCCACCTTCAAAGTTTCCGAATCGTAGATGACATAAACGCCACGGAGATCCTCTGCATTACGCGGCTCGCCGACGGATCCTACGTTGATAATATAGCGGCACGATGGGTCCAGCTGCTGATTTTGATCAGGCATCTCGCTGACACTACGTTTACCCTTTAATTGAAATATTTTCGGATGGTGCGTGTGCCCGACAAAGGTCACAAAATGCTTGGATCCGGTGAAATTTTCTAACGCTTTTTTCTGATCATCAATGTAATCAAATCGCCCGGGCTCCAAAATTTCAGCATGAACAAACAGAATATCTTGCGTGTCGATCGCAATCGGCGCCGTCTTCAAAAATTCGTGCGATTCGGCTGTGAGCGCCTGCTTCGTCCACTCGGTTGAATGCTTGGCGTTATCGTTGAAAACCGAATAGTCTATCATCCCGGCAGCGGCCGCCTCATGGTTACCGATGATAAAGTTTTTTGTCACTGCTCTTATCCCAGACAGCACCTCCTCGGGCTTCGGACCATAGCCAACTGCATCTCCCAAACAAACTAACACATCAACCCGCTGCGCTCGAATATCTGACAAAGCTTCTTCCCAAGCTCTGAGGTTGGCGTGAACATCTGAAAAAATCGCGTAACGCATAATGGATTAGTGATATCGAAAAAGTATCTACATAGATTTCCCGAACAGGATTAAGCGGGATCGTGTCGGCCGATCATTTACCAACAACATCAAGAATCTAACGAATCAGACGAGGCAATTCTTGCAAACAATGATCTATATCTTTCAGGGCGATAGCAACGGCATCGCAAACAATGCACGGTACAAATAAAAAACCTCACCCCCGATGTGATGGGAGTGAGGTTTGTATGATAGTTGGTTGTTATCCTGGATTCCTTTTATTTCCACAGTTTCTCACCGTATTGCCATTCCTCAGGGGTTGGCTCCTTGATGAGCTCGTTGAGTTCGGGTTGTCCCTTGACGAGCATCTTTTCGTTATCCCATTCGATCGTCTTGCCGGTGCGCTGTGCAAGTGCGCCGAGAAGCACCATTTCCGTGAGTGGTGCGGCATAATCAAATTGTGATCCAGGTGTTGGTCCTTCGCCTTTAATCGCACGGACCCACTCTTCAATAGGGCCACCTTTCACGGATGGAATTCGATCCATCTTCGCTAATTTAGGTCTCAGCTCCATGAAAGTATCATTGGGAGTAATTCGTGGACTGCGTGGACGCATACCTGGATGGTATAGGGTATTTTCTGAGCCCTCCATGTACATACCACCTTCAGCGTCGAGTTTCTTCCCTTCGTCCCAGCGTTTAGGCAGTGGCACGTCGTAGCCTTTTTCGTACCACTTCAGTTTGACCGGTGGCTTATTTCCACGGGCGGGGAAATGATAGGTGGTCACTGAACTCATCGGGATGAAGTCCGGGTGGGGTGGCTCCTTACGCTCAACTTCCACCTCGGTAGGCGAGCCGAGGCCAAGCGCCCAGAACGGAGCGTCAAACGTGTGGCAACCGATGTCACCGAGGGCACCACAACCGTAGTCCCACCATCCGCGCCAACGAGTAGGAACATAGTCGGCGCTGTAGTCGCGGTGTTTGGCTGGCCCCTGCCAGAGTTTCCAATCAAGTGTGCCGGGAGCAGGTCCTGATTTCGGTGGAAATTGTGACGGCGGCACAAACCATGGCCCGAGGGGTCGGTTCGTCCAAGTCACCACTTCCTTCACTTCACCGACGACTCCACCGTCAACCCACTCCTTGATTCGGCGCATGCCGTCAAAGGTGTGACCTTGGTTACCCATCTGGGTGACCACTTTGTAATGCTTGGCGGCCATGCGCAGGGTACGGCACTGCCAGATATTATGCGCGAGCGGTTTCTGCACAAATACGTGTTTACCGCGCTCAATTGCGGCCATGGCAGCAGCGAAGTGGGTGTGATCGGGTGTTGAGATCGCCACGGCGTCGATGTCGTCACCCATCTTGTCAAGCATCACACGGAAGTCCTTGAAGCGTGGCGCCTTCGGAAATTTTTTGTAGGCCCACCCACAACGGGCGTCATCGACATCACAGAGTGCCACTTGGTTTTCGTTAGCAGCTGACCTTGTCGCGTATCCTCCCATGCCCCCAACCCCAACCACAGCGATGTTGAGTTTGCTGTTGGCTGATTTACCAGGCTTGCCGATCGCGAAGCGAGGAAGTGTTGTCGATGCGGCGGCTATTGTGGCTGTTTTAAGAAATTTACGGCGTGAGTGGTCGTTCATGATAGATGTTGGTGATTCGGTTATGGATGCTTTCAGACGGCGGTAGAACCTAATATAAAGTAGCAGGGGTTATCAAACCTAAATTTGAAAATGGATGAGAGGAAGGAAGAGAGCGATAGTTCATCGGAAAAAATTTCGATATTCCTTTGGAGTGATGCCGGTTTCCCGTTTGAACATACGACTGAACTGGCTCTGATCATAAAAACCACATCTCTGTGCGACGTCACCTAGGGAATGGGCATGCTGAGCGAGAATGGCACGGGCTGCATTCACTCGGGCGAGGATAATAAACCGGGTGGGTGACATCTCGAATTGTGCTTTGAATTTGCGTTCAAACTGACTCACAGAAAGGCTCACCATTTTTGCGAGATCAGGAACTTTTAGCTTCTCCTGATAGTGTTCCAGAACCCAGTCCACGGCGAGCTTGAGGGTGGAATATTCGGCGTGAAGGAATGGCGAGTTTGCAAGTGGCCTCATCAGCCCGGCAATTCCAATGACTTCACCCGAACGGTCGAACAGCGGGTGTTTGGTGGAAAGGAACCAGCGCTGAGTGCCAACACTATCATATACGAGCCAACGCTGTTCTGGCAGAGGTTCACCGGACTCCATCACACGTTGATCTTCATCCACATAGGCAGCGGCCATTGAGGGAGGATGAAAATCGAAGTCCGTTTTACCGATGATTTCGCTTTCGGAAGTCAGCCCGTGGCGATCCAGAGACGAGCGGTTCACTGCCATGAAACGCCCATCCCTATCCTTGGCGAAAAAATGCACTTCCGGAGTCCAATCCAATAAGCGTATGATATCGGTTACACTCCTTAGATCGTTGAAAAATCGACCTTGAAGTGCCTCAGGTTTCATATTTCTCTCTTTATTGATGCCGAAATAATACAAAAGAATGCGAAGCGAGTCCAATACTTTTCCCGCAAACCATGTCACGCTCCCATCTTCATGATTCGATTTCTCTATCTGCTACCGATCTCGATTGTCTCGATCCTTGGTATTTCCCAGGGAGAAGAGAGAGTCGTTAGCTACAATCGCGAAGTGCGCCCGATTCTCTCGGAGAATTGTTTCACCTGCCACGGCTTCGACAAGGACAAACGGGAAGCCGATCTGCGACTTGATACCGAGAAGGGGGCGAAGGAGTCTGCGATTGTTGCGGGCAATGCCAAAGCCTCTGAGTTATTCAAGCGAATCGTCTCAAGAGACCCGGATGAGGTGATGCCCCCTGCAGATTCCATTTATAAACTAACACCAAGCCAGGTGGAGACACTACAGCTTTGGATTGATCAGGGAGCGAAGTATGAAGAACACTGGGCATACAAAAACCTGAAACTTCCCGCAGTTCCGGATTTTGGTGAGACAGGCGCGATCGATTCTTTTCTGCAACGCACATGGAAAGAGTACGGGGTCTCACCTGTGGTCAAGGCCGATCCACGCGTCCTAATTAGGCGTTTGAGTTTTGATCTGCGGGGACTACCGCCAACACCGGAAGAGGTTACTGCATTTGAAAACGATCACTCACCCACCGAGTATGCTAGGCTGGTCAAGCGATGGACTGAATCAGTGGAACATGCCGAGCACCAAGGCCTACTGTGGCTAGACCTCGTACGCTGGGCTGATTCATCGGGTATGGTCAGCGACGAACCAATCGCCACCGGGCACTACCGAAAATACGTCATCAAGGCGTTCCGTGACAATATTCCATTTGACCGTTTCACCCGCGAGCAGCTCGCCGGTGATCTCCTGCCGAAACCAACATGGGACGCATTGGTGGCATCAGGGTATAATAGACTGGTTAAAACAAACAGCGAGGCCGGCGTGATTGAAAAGGAGGCGCTGCATGCTCTGAAGGGCGAACATGTTAGATCCCTAGGCACGGTCTGGCTCGGCGCGACAACCGGCTGCGCAGAATGCCATGACCACAAGTATGACCCCATTTCAGCCAGGGACTACTACGCGCTTGGAGCATTTTTCGATGACCTGATAGAAGTGGGTGTCTATCAACCGGGAGACCGACGGGCACCCATTCATTACCTTCATAACGAACCCGTAAACATGGAAAAAGACAGGGAACTGAGTGCCATAGTCGAATCCTTGCGACAAGAGCTTTATGGCATCGATGCAGATGCCAAGGAAATCGTAGACTGGGAAAAGGAATTCATCAATCAGAGCAATGCGACAAAAAAGAAAAAGGGCACAGTCGATTGGCCATGGGTGCCCGCGGCATTGCCAGCAGCCAAGGTGATCAAGGGTGACTTCACAATCACGCCCGATGGACGAGTCACAACCGCTGGCACCGGCGAGCTCCATCGTCATTCAGCGGGTGAGTTTTTGAGCCCAGATCCGGCAGCTGGAAAGGCCAAGGGCTATTACGTGGAGGCAACACTGGATCCAGCGGACACGCCGGAGCTGATCGCCGTTCAGCTCATCAACGGAGCCTACGGCCGTGTCGGATGGCACCAAGAATATCACTCCACCTTCTACTGGGGGCCGAAAGATCACGCGCTGCTGAAGAAAGTTTACCCATGGCTTGATCCTAAAAATCTGGTATACCTCGGAGATCTGCCAGAGGCAGGGAAACGTGTTAGACTCGATATCCCCGCCAATAAAATCCCAAAGATGCCATACGCAACCGCTGGCATGGCATGGCTGCATGTCGGCGGCAAAGTGACTTGGGGAAACAGCGGGTATCACACCGACCCGCACCATACTTTTCTGAACGGCAGCCATACCTCGCTGATCCGATACTGGTGGGATCTGCCACTCAACCGTGACGACCGAAATAAGTTTCCCACCTTGGTCGGTTCTTCCATACGCATGGCAAAAAAAGACCGCCGACCCATCCACGAGAAAGTGATCCGAGTCGCATTCGCAGAGAGCAAGCGCCCGGACTCAGCCGTAAACCTGAATGACCTACTCCGTCGGTTGGCGCTGCTTCGGCGTCATAGCGAGACAGCTTTGGTCAGCAAGACAGGCCCGAGAAAAACGCCTCGTTTGCTTAAGCGCG
>DPWT01000036.1 GCA_003527555.1 Verrucomicrobiales bacterium
GAAGGTTGCGCTCGATGAAGTACGTTTTTCTCGTGGGGCTCTCGGAGTCTCCGAATTTCTACGTCCTGATGATCAATCCTTGCCCAAGAACGGGTTGGTCTTGAATCTGGTGGGTGATGCATTGGCTGAGATCGCAAAGAGCGTGAAGGCGCCACATCAACCGAAGTTGGATAGGTCAAAAGGCATGCCCATGTTGCAATTTGACGGTAAGGATGATTTCATCAGCATACCCGAAAGCGATGTTTTGGATCTAACCGCATGGACTATTGTTTCTCTGATTCAGCCGACCGGTGGCGAGGGTGTCGTGCTTGGTAAAGCGGACAGCAAGAGCACTTTGATCAATTACAGGTTAATGGTCTACAAGGACGGCAAGGTGGGAGCATTGGTACGTGGCCCGACTCATCATCAGCAGATTCATTGCAAGATGAATCTGAATGTCATGAATCGCTTTTCGGTAGTGGCCGCTCGCTTTGATCCGGCGGCAAAAGGCATCAATAAAATCACGATCAGTGTCAAAGGCGCTTCAGGAGCCTATGACCTCAATCTAGCCAAAGGTCCGGTGGGTGCAACCATGCATAACGCACCTTTGATGATTGGGCGTCAACCTGGTAAGAATGCTCGCCATTTCAAGGGCGATATTGGTGGAATTCTTCTCTATAACCGTGCCTTGAGCGACGAAGAACTGGCCAGTGCCACCAAGTGGCTAGCAGATCAGAGTTCTGGAAGTGTCAAGCTGACGGAGGATCATAAAGCAGCGCCAGTTGCTGCTGTTGAACCTGCGGAGGCCATTGTTTTCCTCATTGCTGGCGAGGCCAATGCCGGTGGTGTTGCAGCATTTTCCGAGGAAACTGTTGCCAAGGCGAAGATTAAGGAAAGGTATCCTGTCAATCCAGGCACAACTGCGAAGAATATGAAAATTCCTATCACCACAGCAGCTTACCCACGTAGTTATATCTGGAAACCTCAGAAGGGGCCATTTGAGCAATTGACACCCAGTAAAAATCTCCAAGCATGTTATGCTGATCGATATAGACACGGCATCGAGCTTCCCATGGCGATGCTGCTTGAGAAAAAATTTCCGCATAGCCATATCTTTTTTATCAAACATGGACCTGCCAAACGTAACTTATACACTCAGTGGAAGGCGAATAACGGATCTGATTATAAATTTTTTCACAGTCAGATTACCCCCGCGATGGCCAACTTAAAAAAACGTTATGACAACGTGCGTGTCGTTGGAATGTACTGGGACCAAGGTGAGTCCGACGAAAAACAGGCGCGGCGATACGAGGATAACTTACAAAAACTTTTTGCCGCCTTACGTGAAGACACGGGGCTACCTGACTTACCAATTTATGTGCGTGAGCAGGGGATATTCCAACACGATAAACCGGAGTTCAAACGGATCGTCGATGCCCAGATCAAGATTGCCAACAAAGATGCTAACACACACCTGCTTAAACTAGACCTCGGATCGAACGAGAAAAACTACAAAGCTTGGGCGTGGAGCATCGGTAAAAATCATCTCAGCAGTAAGGCTTACCTGGAGCTGAGCAAAATGATCATACAAATTGAAGCTCGTTAAGACGGGGGAATTGTTTAGCTTCTGCGGATCTATACTGACTGTCACTTTTTGACACCAAACTGTTGGCCATCAGCTAACAGACGGGCGCGTAGTTTGTCGTAGGAAACTTTTTGCACAGGCAGCTTGGCATCAATCGCCATGCAGGCTGCAGTGGCAGAACTCTGGCCGAGAATCATAAAGACGGGTTCCATACGGATCGAACCGAAAGCGATATGAGTCGCGGAAAGCGCCCAAGGAACGAATAGGTTTTCGCACTCCTCAACCTTTGGGATGATGGCCCGATAGGAAATGCCATATGCCTTGCCGCGTAGGTGCGACTGGATGTCACCTTCGTTTCTCACCATTTCATCCTGCACATAGCGTTGCACATTGTGGGAATCGAGCGTGTAGGCACCCATGCCAACCGGGTCATCCACGGGCAGAGTGTGCCTGCAGTGGTTTTCGGTCATGACGAAGTCCGACCGCATTCGTCGCGCCTCACGTACGTAGAGGTTGTATGGCCAGTTGCCGTTGTCTGTGAATTCATCTTTAGCTAGCCCCCAGTCGATGGTTCGTCTGCGGATGTCTGCCGGCACACGTGGGTGGTGCTGTAGTGTCCACACCATGCCTAGCTGGTAGTCGCGGTGTTTGGCGGCGAGTTTTTCGCGCTCATCGTGGTTAAGCGTCGCCCAGTTCCAGTCGTCACCATAGTTTCCACCGATAAAATCACAGGAAAATCCGCCCACGTTGTTGCCGTCGGTCTTTCTGTTCGGAACGAGAGTCTTTTTGAAAAAGGCACCTTTGAATCCGACTTCTATCAAACGGAACATGATCTCGTAATCGGCCTCGTTGTAATTTTTTGGCTTCGTGATGGGTAGTCGGTTCTCTGGAACATCGGTGAGCACCATCCTGTAGCAGTAGGCCTGTAGGCGATGGTCGCCGTCGCCAACCTTGCCGCCCATATCGGGATTAACTCCGGGGAGAAGACCGCTGTTAGAGTCGCCTTTCTTGATGTAGGGATCGATGCCCTTACGTAGCTGATTGCCGTGTAGAGGTCCGGTGATGCCGTTGCCTTTTTCGTTGAACTTGGTATTTGCTTCACGGCCGACCACAAACGACACCCCAGCACCGGGAAGGAGGTCGCCTTCGTAGGAGGCATCGATAAACATCTTGCCGTGCAGCACCCTTCCGTCTTCCAGCCTGATCGCGGTGATGCGTTTGCCTTCCTTGATCACACCTTTCTTGAGATCGAGTCGACCCTTGATTACCTTCACCTTGGCATCCCTGATCATCTTATCAAAAACGGCCTGGGCAACTTTCGGTTCAAATGTCGATGCCAGTTTCTTTTTGTCATTCAATGCGGGTCCACCTTGGCCTTTGTTCGGAAATTTTTCACGATCCTCATGCGTCCAGGCCTCGGGTTTTTGGTAATGTTTGTAGAGTTCGTGATAGAACTCACGCGACAATCCGCCGAGAATGGCGTCGTTGCCGATATCGGTCCAGCCGAGTCCGCTGCTGGTCAGCCCGCCGAGGTGGCCGTATTGTGAGACAAGAATCACTGACTTACCCATGCGTGCGGTTTGTACGGCGGCGGTGACTCCTCCCGAGGCATCACCGTAGACGATTACATCCGCATGGATGCCCCCGTCCTCGCCAAAGGAAATGAGGTTGAGGCTAAACAACAGGAGAAATTGGATGGTGAAGCGTTGGATGATGGTCATGTTGGTTACGTGGGAAGTCTATATGAAAATTGGTTGAATGTCGAAGCCTCATGATGGGATCTTGGCTTGTATCTACGAGAGGCGAGAAGTAGGATTTTCAGCATGAGGTCAATTCAAAGCGAGTTTCGAAGTTTAGTCATCCTTTTTGCGATATTTCAATGCTGTACGCTGGTGGTCATCGCAGAACAAGGGAGACTGCCGCTCGTCCCCTATCCACAAAAGCTGGTAATCACCGAGGGTGATTTTACGCCCAAAACCAAGCTGGTTTTGAGTCACGATGGTCGTCATGCCGAGCTGGCGGAAACCTGCATGGAAGATTTCAGGGCTTTGGGATTTACAGCCGTCCAAGGAAAGGCGGACGCTCAGAAAGCTGCGAGTGTGATCAATCTGATCTTGATGAAGGATCCTAACCTTGCAGGCGAGAGGTATCGTCTAGTGATTGATTCTGAGATATCGATTGAAGCGAGTAATGAGAAAGGTTTGTTCTGGGGCACACGCACACTTTTGCAGTTGCTGCATGCAGGACCCGGGAAAGCCGTTCCGCAACTAAGTATTACAGACCAACCCGAGTTTTCCTACCGCGGGCTAATGATCGATAACGCGAGAAATTTTCACACGATCGATTTTCACATCAAGACGATCAAGCGGCTGGCGTCGTATAAAATGAATCGCTACCAGGTCCATTGGAGCGATCACCAGAGCTACACCTTGCCGAGTAAAGCGTTTCCTAATTTGCCAACCGAGGGCCGTCACCACACACGTGCGGAGATTGCCAAGCTCATGGAGGTGGCGCGGCGGTATCACGTTGAAGTGGTGCCTGAAATCGACGTCCCCGGGCACGCGAGAGCGCTGATCCATGGCATACCGTCGCTTGCATGCGGCGGTGGTGGTGGCAAACTCTGTATCGGCAAGGAGGAAACCTATCAGACGCTGGAAAAACTCTACTCCGAGGTGATGGAGATGATACCCGGAACGCACTGGCATCTGGGAGCCGACGAAGTGCATTACCAAGTTGGCAAGTGCGCGGATTGCGATGCGCGCATGAAAAAAGAAAAGTTAGAAAGCGGCGATCAGCTGTTCCACTACTTCATCAATCGCATGCATGGGTTCGTCAAAAGCCAGAACAGACAAATGCTCGTCTGGGAAGGTTTCTCGCCGGTCCTTGAACCTAAGGTTCACAAAGACATCATCGTGTGCCCGTTCGATGTGAAGTTTCGTGGCAAAATGCCGTCCGATTATTTTAACGCCGGATACAAAGTGCTCAACACCTCGTGGACCCCACTCTACGTCGCCGATAAGCTCTACATGACCACACCGGAAATCATCGCACGCTGGTCGCCGTACATGTTCGGCGCTGGTCGCAGCCCGCAGCCGTTTGCCTACTGGAAAAAATTCAACCCGCAGGACTACCGGGGCAAAGTCCTCGGCGGACAAGTTTGTTCGTGGGCTACGGAACAGAAGGCCGAAGACGGACTGCTCTTCGGGGCGGGTCCCGGTTTCCCCGAATATGGTCGACCCGCCAAGCGTGTGCAAATCGTTGCTGAGCGCTTGTGGGCCGGATCACAAACCACCGCCAAGGATCTGCTTGAGCGGGTGGGGGAGGATTACTGGAAACGTTGATCGTTATTCCTATTCGGACTCATGCCGAAATCTGATCAGGTAGATGGTATTAAATACAGATGAAGTTTGATTGCGCTCAGTTTGGAATCCATCTAGCTTGTACCCATGAAATTCCCCCTGCTTGCTCTCATGATTTCCTTAAGTTTACCTGCCTATGCTGGTGAACAGGAAAAAAAAGGCCCAACTTGTCGGATTGTATTTCCAGAGCGTGGTAGAGGTGCGCCCAAGACCGTTTACCTTTTTGACGGTAAGAAAAACCATCAGGTTTTCCTTCCGAGCATGAATTTCTCGGCAGTGATCAGTCTGCCTGCAGGTGCACTCACAATCATGATGGCTCCTGAGGAAGTGCATCAGGAAAATTTGCCGCAGGGTGTGCCAACGTTGAAAATTCCAAAAGGCTTAAAGAATTTCTACATACTTCTTGTTGCTGATCCCGAGAATGCAAAGCTCCCGTTGCGGATGATTCTGTTGAACGCCGAAGGTGGTAAACTGCCGACAGGTAAGACTCTGTGGTGCAATCTCACAGACCATCGGATATTGGCTAATCTGGAAAAAAACAAAGTTGAAGTTGAGCCGAATGTCAGAACCGTCTCAGCTAACCCGATCCCCAAGAGTGGTTATTTTCGTGCGGAGTTTTTTTATCAACCGGAGGCTGAGGGGAAAGCCCGCGTCATCACCGAACAAAAATGGTGGCACGATGCCTATAGCAGGCATCTCGGAATCATTCTTCCATCCGCCGGGAGATTGCCAAAAATATATTATTACCGCGATTTTAGATGATCTATAAGCGTGGATTGAATCGAGAATCGAGCCTGCTGCTATCAGACGTGAGAGCGAGTATTTACGGGATTGCACTATGGTTGTTCTTCGCGGCGACTGCGTGGTCAGATCCATCTCCTGATGTTCATGGCTGGCAGGCTGACGCGAAACAAATTGAAGCGTGGAAAACAAAGAGGCGCCCGGGAATCAACTACGACGAGTCAAAAGTGCCAAAGTATCAGCTGCCAGATCCGCTGAAGGTATTCGATGGAAAACCGATCACCACAGCGGCTGAATGGTACGAACATCGGCCGAAACTGCTAGATGTGTTTCGCAAGCATGTCTATGGCGTCCGGCCAAACACGAAGTATCAGGTCGATTACAAAGAGATCGGAAAAAGAGAAAATGTTTTTGGCATCGGGGCAACGGCACGTCAGATCCGCACGACCATAAAAGCACGCGGGAAGTCGCATTCCTTTGATTTTGTTATCGTGATTCCCAAATCGAACAAACCTGTCCCGATCATTGTGCAAATCAATAACAGGTATTTTGTTCCGATAGAAAAAGCGGTTAGCCAATTCGATCCGTTCTGGCCGATTGAGAAAATCGTGCGGAAAGGTTATGCCACGGCGGCATTTCACACTTCAGATGTCGATCCCGACAAGCGCGATGGTTATGATCAAGGGATTCGTTCGATGTTAGATATGCCAGATTCCGATCCAACAACACGCTGGGGGGCGCTTTCCGCCTGGGGGTGGGGAGCGAGCCGGGTTCTCGATTACGCGACTAAGTTGCCAGAGATTGATTCTAACAAAACTGCGGTCGTCGGGCATTCCAGAGGTGGTAAAACGGCCCTTTGGGCGGCTGCCGAAGACCAACGGTTCAAGATCGCCTACAGCAACAATTCCGGTTGTGGTGGAGCTGCACTATCGCGGCGAGCCTATGGAGAAACGGTGAAACGAATCACCGGAAATTTTCCGCACTGGTTTTGCAAGCGTTTCAATGCATACGGCGGTAAGGAGAATGAGTTGCCGGTTGATCAGCATCAGCTGATCGGTCTGATTGCACCGCGTGCCGTCTATGTGACAAGTGCGGATCAAGATTTATGGGCGGACCCCCGTGGCGAATACACGTCCTTGGTCGAGGCAGGTCCTGTTTATCGGTTGTTAGGAAAAGAGCATATTCAGAAAAAAACGATGCCTGCACTGGATTCACCGCGTCACGTCGGAGCGACCGGATATCACATCCGTCAGGGTGAACATAACCTGACCGAGCAAGACTGGGGGTATTTTCTGGATTTTGCCAAAGTTCAGTTCGGGGAAAAGGGGTAATCAGGTCTTGATAACGACAGGTGGATCAGGCACAGCTCTGGCCATGTCCGATCTTACTTGCCCGCTCTGCACGATGGAAGATGTGTTAGATCATCCCGATAAATACGAATGCATGACCTGTGGTCACGAGTGGGAAAAGGAAGAGCAGGCACGCTTGGTGAAAGATGCCCATGGCAATGTGCTGGAAAATGGGGATGTGGTGCAGATGGTCAAGGACCTGAAGCTGAAGGGAACGTCGAAGGTCCTCAAAAGCGGTATGAAATCAAAGCCGATCCGCTTGGTTGACGGCGACCACGAGATCGACTGCAAGATGGACGGGCTGTCCATCGCGCTGAAGGCACAGTTTGTGAAAAAGGTGCAGAAGTGACCTGCAAGCGAAGTCGTTTAGACTTCGCTGTAGGCATCCTCTCCGTGATCGGTGAGATCCAATCCTTTGTCTTCTTCCTCTACATCCACCCGAATGCCGATCGTTGCTTTTACGAGCAACATGATGATCACTGTGGCTACGGCCGACCATACGACAGTTACCCCGAGTCCTGTGAGCTGGATGCTGAGTTGTTCGCCCGTAGGTTTGACGAGGCCGAGTCCGCCGAGCGACTCTTGACCGAAGAAGCAAAGAAGGATGGTTCCTAAAATGCCACCGACGCCGTGCACGGCAAAAACGTCGAGTGAATCGTCAATATGCAGTTTGTTGCGGATGAGATTTACTGCGAAGTAGCAGATAATTGCGGCAATGGCTCCGATGGCGATGGCGCCCATTGGGCCGACATCACCTGAGGCGGGTGTGATGGTTGCCAAGCCTGCAATCAGACCTGTAACCATGCCTACCAGACTGGATTTACCATTAAGAACACGTTCTAAAATTGCCCAGACCCCAGCGGCAGTAGCTGCTGAGAGGTGCGTGACGAGCATCGACATACCAGCTCCCTGACCAGCGCTGACCTGGCTGCCGGCGTTGAATCCAAACCATCCTACCCAGAGCATTGAGGCACCGATGTAGACCATGCCGGGATTGTGTGGTGGGTGTGGATGTTCTGGGAAGCCGCGCCTTTTTCCGAGGATAATCGCCATGACGAGAGCTGAGACGCCGGCAGTGGCGTGAACCACGATACCTCCAGCAAGGTCCTTGATACCCATTTCGTAAAGCCAACCGCCACCCCAAACCCAGTGGCAAACTGGCGTGTAAACAAGCAAGAGCCAGAGAGCAGAAAAGAGCATGATGGCGCTGAATTTCATGCGTTCGACGACTGCCCCAACGTAAAGTGCCGGCGTGATGATTGCAAAAGTCATTTGGAACATCACCCAGAGAGTTTCAGGGATATCACCACCACCACTGGTTTCCGTGCCGACTCCTTTCAAAAACGCGGCGTCGAGATTTCCGATCCAGCCTCCGTCACCACCCTTGAATGCTAGGCTGTAGAGGCAAACTGCCCAGAGCACGGAAGCGAGGCACGCGATCCCTCCACACTGTGCCATTACGGATAGGACATTCTTGGAGCGCACAAGACCGCCGTAGAATAGTGCCAGCCCGGGCATCGTCATAAAAAGAACCAGTGCGGTGGCAGTCAAAATCCATGCAGTGTCGCCAGAATTGATGCTGGCAGCATCTGCTTCTCCTGCGAAGCATGTGGCAGCGCTGCCTAGAAAAAGAATAACAGAAAGGATTCGATTGAATTGAAGATGTTGGGACATAGGGGAATGTGATGGAAAGATTGTGACGACGTATTGAGAATGCACTTTTTGGGCGGATCACGTAAAGTATCAAATATCCTACATGTGATTATGGCTTGTTATTTTTCCCGTGATTCCACAACAAATGTGCCGCGCCAGTCGCGCCGTAATGAGATTTTTTCCACAATGCGTGCTTTCTTTTTTATAGCCCCATATTCGATTACAATTTCTGCAGTGAGTCTTTGGATTTGAACCTTAGAAAACTTGAGAACGGGCTCGCGTTTCTCACGTAGCAGACAGTGCAGTGGCACATCCAATTGATCGGCATTCCATAGATATGATGATGGTGGAAAATCATCTAGCTCTGCGAGGATCATGAATATCTCGCGTAGCTCTGCCTGGGTATGTTCCTGTAACAATCGGCGTGCAGCGTTCTTGCAACGCCATGTTTCCAGTTTGGCACGTTTTGGCTCGCTGCTATCTTCCTGTATTTCCTTTAATGCTAATAGAAAGTGTAGCTTCATTCCCGCGAGCCATTGAGCACGTGTGATGTTTCCAGCCTTGTAGAGTTTGAATAGGCGAGGAGGGGAGATGAGATGTCGAGACATTGTAAAATACTTAAGGTTGAGGAAAACAGAGCGCAAGCATCGGGTCGATCGGTGCGGTAATAGATGTTTGCTCAGCTGTGGCTGGATGCCTGAATTCCATCTGCCGAGATTGTAAAAGCATACGCGTGCCAGTGCCGAGCTGTTTGCCGATTTTATCGGAGGGGCCAATTCCTGCGTATCGGTAGTCGCCTACAATCGGGATTCCTGCGTGCAGCAGGTGCTTACGGATCTGGTGCGTGCGCCCTGTGTGGGGGGTGGCTTCTATCAGAAAAAGCGAAGCAGAATTTTTCAACACCCTAAATGATGTGTATGCCTCGCGCTCTGGGGCGTCATCGGTTTTACGTAACGGTTCATGGCAATCCCAGGCGTCTGCTGGGGGTGTTCCAGAAACGATGGCCCAGTAGGTTTTCTTTATTTCATGTCGTTCGAATGCACGGTGTAGAGCGCGTGCTGTGTTCCGGTCAGTGCCAAACAACAGAACCCCCGTGGTCGGTCGGTCAATCCGGTGGATGTTGTAGACGTGTTGTCTAATCTGATCACGCAGGATTTTCATGGTGACCTGATCACCCTCCTTGGGATTATCAGCAGGGTGCACTAACTGACCTGCGGGTTTGTCCACGGCAACGAGCCATTCGTCTTGATAGATGATGTGAAGCGGCTCGATCATGTGGGAATAGAGTAGTCGACATCACTCTTGGATGCAATTAAGATAGCGGTGATGCGTATCGAAGGAAAATGGATTTGGTCATGGGTGTTGGTTGCTGTTGTTGTGGCGATGGTGATCACGAACTGGAAAACGAACTCTAATCATTCAGAAGACACCCATAAGCAATTAGCTTGCACGGGGGAAGAGGCTGCAAACAAACCTTCGAAGGTTTTGGAGAAAAACTCATCATTCAAACCTAAGCCATACAAATACCAGTTGCGTGATGCTAGTAGGGATGGCACAGGAAAAATCTATATGGGGCGGGAGATTTCTCAGTTCATGTGTCATACGGGCATCAACTGGTTAGAGCGCGCAGAACGTGAGCGTGAGGAAAACCCAAAAAGGGCTGTCCAGGGGCTGCAACTTGCCGAGAATGCTGTGGTTGCCGACATCGGTTCGGGCTCTGGATACTACGCGTTTCGTCTTGCCCAGCTTGTCCCCACGGGAAAGGTCATAGGGGTGGATATTCAGTCTGAGATGGTTGATTTTCTCAATAACAAGGCCAAGGAACTGGGGATTGAAAATGTGGAATCTCATCTTGGTAAAATTGATGATGTGCAGCTTCCTGGCACTAGTATTGATGCCGCGATCATGGTGGATGCCTACCATGAGTTTTCCCACCCCAACGAGATGATGCAGTCGATATATCACGCCCTAAAGCCTGGTGGAGTCATCTATTTGTTAGAATATCGCGCCGAGGACCCTGGCGTGCCAATCAAGCCACTGCACAAGATGACCCAGGCGCAGGCAATCAAAGAAATGAAAGTCATCGGGTTAAAGCACATACGCACCGATGATTTTTTGCCTTGGCAGCACTTTATGGTGTTTAAGAAGCCGCAATAGTGTGACTACGCTTCGCCATGCGACCGCAATTTGAAGAAATCGATTATCAACAGACGCCACTTGGCGAGGTGATTCTCAGACGCCGCACGATGCAGTCACTTGGAGATAAGGAGATTTATGAAATCATGCTTGGCAGTGAGTTTCTTATGTCCAGTTTGTTTACGGTGGTCGAAGAGGAGTTATCGTCGCTGGGGATTGCAGCTACGGAGAAGGTGTTTCATGATACGCAACTTGATGTGGTGGTTGGTGGATTGGGTCTCGGTTACACGGCCAAGGTTGCTCTCGACCAGCCATCGGTAGGTGATCTCATTGTGGTCGACTATCTACAACCTGTGATTGATTGGCATCAGCGCGGATTAGTGCCTCTTGGAAAAGGTTTAACAAATGACCCGCGCTGCCATTTTGAGCATGGTGATTTTTTCAAACGAGCTATATCTGATGGTGGTATTGGATTTGATTCTCAATCGGCTGGCAGGAAATTTCATGCCATCTTGCTTGATATCGACCACTCACCGGCCCATTTGCTCAACGAACGGCACGCAAGTTTTTATCAGGCGGAGGGTTTACGCAAGATGACCGATCAACTTCACCCTGGTGGGGTTTTTGCACTTTGGTCGGATGATCCACCGGAGGAAACATTTATGAGCGCGCTACGAGACGTTTTTTCTAGAGTCGACACGCATGTTGTTCCATTTGAGAACCCGATATTGGGGCGTGATTCGGAGAGTACAGTTTATGTAGCACACGATTAATATAGTGAAAATTACGGCGAGATGGTTACCATTCGCAGTGCTGCTTATCGCGCTGCTGTGGGGCAGTGCATTCCCAGCGATTAAGGCAATTTATGCTGAGTGGGCGGTTAGGGGGATTGAGCCAAATATGCCGAATCGGCTTACGCTTGCGGGAGTTCGTTTCATGCTTGGGGGGATTGTGCTTTTGTTGCTCGCGCGTCATCCGTTCAGGGAACTTATACAGACGTCTTTCGTGCGGCTATTAGTTTTTGCCTGTGCGCAAACGTATGTGCAGTATTTTCTGTTTTACACTGCTCTTGCCGTGTCGAGTGCGGTGTTGGGTGGTTTATTGGTCGGCTCCGGAAGTATCTGGTGGCTACTACTCGCTCCCTTGCTTTTGAAAAGTCCATGGCCGACGCGTTGGCAGTGGGGGTTTATTACTCTCGGCGCGGCAGGTGTTGTTTTTGCTGTCTATAAGCCGGGTGCTGGAAGTGGTCAGCCGTTATTGGGTGGCATTTTGTTTTGCCTCTGCACGTTGAGTGGCTCCTTTGGGCTGATCTTTCTGCAAGAAATTCTTAAGACGATGGGAGCGAGAGCGGCGACGGGTTTTGGATTATTGATAGGCGGGTTTTTGCTGATGGTTTCCGGGGCCGCAGGATGGCCTGGATTGCTTGAGTTGTTCTCAACCAAGGTGATTTGGTTAACCGTTTACCTTGCGTTTGTCTCGGCGCTTGGGTTTGGTTTATGGAATCACCTTACCAGCCTATTTCCTGTGAATCTGTTAGCTGGCTATCGTTTTTTGGTGCCCATCTGTGCGGTAGTGGAGTCCTCTTTGCTCGTGTCCGGTGAGTCGCCAGGGATAGGGATTGCCGTAGGTGGCGTGATGGTGATCGTTGCACTAATTGGCCTTCAGCGAGCAAGGTAGGACAACTTGGAAAGTCGTTCTACTTCACGGACCTAATCCCATCCTTAGCGATGGTGATTTTTCGTTTTCGGTAGAGCGAGCCAGTTGCCCTCTTGAAGGCTTTTTTACTCACGCCAAGTGTTTCGTAGATGCTATCTGCTGGGCTAGAATCGCATAGTTCCCAGAACCCGTCGCGAGCGATGAGTTCCATCTCAATGCGTGATTCCAAATCCTCGACGTGTTTGCGGCCAGGTGCCTGGAGTGATAGGTCGATTTTGCCATCCTCACGCACCTGAGCAATGTAACCTTTGGTTTGCTCGCCCGGCGGCAGTTTGGAAAAAACCTCATTGGCAAAGATGACACCGCTGTGCTGGCCGTTGATGATCGCTTTGTAACCTAATTCAGTTTTGGCATAAACCATGAGATCAACTTCCTGCCCCGCTTTGTAGTCGGGCGCGTCTTTGGAGAAGTGGCGATTTAGTCGCCTACTCGCCACAATGCGGTCGCTGTTTTCATCGACATAGACATAAACAACATAACGCTTCCCCACATCTAACCGACTTGTCTGTTCGCGGAATGGTGAAAATAAATCTTTATCGAGCCCCCAGTCGAGGAAAGCGCCGATGTTGGTGGCAGCCACACATTCAAGACAAGCGAACTCGCCGGGCATGGCTTTCGGGTGCTTGAGTGTGGCGACGGGCCGGTCTTCTGAATCGCAGTAAATGAAGACATCCAGAGAGTCGCCGACGTTCATCGTTTCATTTACTTCCTTGCGTGGAAGTAGAACCTCACCGAGATCACCGCCTGCATCGAGGAATAGACCGTGAGGACTTTTTGTCAGAACTGTCAGTTTCGTCCGTTCTCCGATGATTGCCATGGTTTGATGTTAAGCTTTAATTGATGAATGCTAGGTATTAAAGCCACTATTATATGGAACAAGCAGGGCAAGTGCCGAAGAATTCAAGCTCATGGTAAAGGTTTTTATAACCTGTTGTGAACTGGATTTCTTTTTCTAGTTCGTACACAGGGCAGGGAGCGTTGACTGACTCAATAGAGCCGCAATTTGTACAGATTAGGTAGTCGCGATGCTCTCCAGGAAGAAGTAGGGCGAAGTATGCGGCTCGTTCGTGCAGTCCGAGGCGGCGCAGGATCGCTTTATCGGTGAGGCGTTGGATGAGGCGGAAGACAGTGGCCTTGTCACATTGGTTCGTAAGCCTGGGTGACTCTGCCATTTCTGCGAGCGTCATGGGGCGGTTATTTTCCAACAAAGTTGCCAATAGCTCCTCTAGAGCTTTGGTTCGGCGCAGGCCTTCGGCACGACAGCGGTCAATGACTTTATCTAGTTTACTGAGCATTTGGAAATTTTAGTTATCTGGTTGGGCCAAGTGATCGTGATCGGCGATGTTGATTTTGATCATCGTGTTTAGAGGTCAATACGTTCTGCCGTTTTACAGTAGTCCGGGCTGCTGTGGGTCAGGGGTGGCACCGATCTTGGTGTAGGCTGCGGGGAGGGCGACGCGTCCGCGCGGGGTGCGTTTGAGGAATCCCTGCATGATGAGGAATGGTTCGTGCACTTCTTCCAGGGTGGATGCGTCTTCACCGATGGCAACCGCGAGTGTGGATAGGCCAACTGGGCCGCCGTTGAATTTGTAAATCGTGGCCTCGAGTATACGTTTATCCATTTCATCGAGGCCGTCGTTGTCAATCTCGATCATGGCGAGTGCATCACGGGCAATTTCTGGCGTGATTTTGCCGTCGGCACGGACTTGTGCGAAGTCGCGTACCCATCGCAGTAGGTTGTTGGCAATACGTGGGGTGCCACGTGAGCGCGATGCAATTTCAAGGGCGCCGTCATCTTTGATTGAGACATTAAGTAGCTTCGCAGAGCGTTCGATGATGTGTGCGAGTTGTTCGGCGGTGTAGTAATCGAGCCTATTGACGAGCCCGAAACGCGACCGTAGTGGCGAGGTCAGCATGCCGGCTCGAGTAGTGGCGCCCACGAGCGTAAACTTTGGCAGGTTGAGTTGAATAGACCGTGCGGAGGGACCGGAGTCGATGATGATATCTAATCTATAATCTTCCATTGCGGGATAAAGATATTCTTCGATAGCGGGATGCAGTCGGTGAATTTCATCTATAAAAAGTATATCACCTTTTTGGATATTTGTGAGGATGCCCGCCAAGTCACCTGCTTTTTCAATTTGTGGGCCGGATGTGGTGTGAAGCTGGGTGCCGGTAGCGTTCGAAATGATATTAGCCAGCGTAGTTTTACCGAGTCCCGGAGGGCCGGAGAGTAGGACATGTTCTAAGACATCGTCGCGCATTTCAGCAGCTTCGACCATGAGCATCAATCGTTCGGTAACTTTTTCTTGGCCGTGAAATTCTTCAAACCCGGGAGGGCGCAGCGATTGGTCGAACGATTCGTCAGGTGTATCGTTGGTTTGCTGGTAAAAAGATTCTGACATGATGGAATACAGAGTTAGCGAATTAAATCCTCTTCGTAATAGATTTTGAAGCCTGCTTTGTGTAGGACAGATGTACCAAACTGGGTGTCTTCGAGATGCATGGCCATAAGTGATCGGCCAGATGGATGAGGCATCAGTGAGTAGGCAAAATCGAGGTTCGTTTCTGCCGCTCTCAATGTGTCAAGCGCGCGAGCAAGGCCACCACCGGTATCGGTTAGTCCAATCACGACAAGCTCGGAAGTGGTGTGTGGAATGCCTTTTTCCATGAAAATGCGCATGGCATTATCAGGGTCTGATACTACAATTCTTATGACACATGCGTCGCGCGAGTCTTGAATACTCAGGCCAATGACATCAATGTTCTCGCCGCGCAGCAGACGTACCAGCGAGCTGAGTGAACCAGCTCGGTTCTTCAGCATGACGGAAAACTGTACTGGGGCAGTTCCGTTGGGTTTGATTTCGCAGTCGGGCATGTGACTGCAGTATTAAACCATGATTTGGCGGCGATTATAATCTAAAAATCAATCTGTCCGATAGAAATTTACATTTCCTTGATATAGATATTGGCAAATTCGATAGCGCTACCATGGTGCTGAAGAGCAATTTTTCCTTTTTCAGGCACGCCGGGAAGCTGTGCGTTCGAAATGACAGTTTTACCGTTGAGAATGACAGTGAGGCGCTCGCCTATGAGGGTGATAAGCATGCGATTCCATTCGCCGATCGGATGATCAGCTTTTTCACTGGGAGTGAGTGCTGCACGAACTTCCTGTGGGTGTTTTTTGTTGGTACGGTAGCCGTAAACCTCACCTGAGCCTCCCGGCCAGTTCCAAAGGTTCACTTGGGAGCGGTTATTACCTCGGAAGTAGATGCCGGAGTCGAGTTCATCGACAAGAAGAATGATTGGTTTGCCGTTGGCGTCTTTTTTGGTGTCCCCTGTTTTTGGGTCGAGATATGGGCGTTTCAATTTGCGCGTTGCGGGTGCAGCCCAGCGCCAATCGATGGCAAGAGTGACATCTCCATATTCTTTTGTAGTCCACAGATTCTTGTCCTTGGCGGTTGATTTGCTGTCGTAGTGGAGAATAGCGTCACGTGCTTGCCAATGGCCGACGTGGCCTGGATCGTTGCTCCATCCTGTAAGGTCTATGCCGTTGTAGAGTTTAACAAACCCGGAAGTTAGCTTAGGTGGAGCAAGCGCCGCAGGGCTTGCTTTTGGTTGTTTTTGCCCTTCGGGAAGTTCGGTGATCTTCATTCCACGGAATTGCACGGGATCACCATGACCGCAGAAGGCGATGTGGCCGGAGCGGCGTTTTACTCCTTTGTGCTTGGGGTATTTCTTGGCTAGTTCATCCAGATCAGCCACATTGATGATGGTGCCGTTGAGTTCCACGGTGACTTTGCTGCCGTTGACCGTGATGATTTCCTTATTCCATTCGCCGACAGGTTTGAGGAATCCTTTTTTGGCTGCCTTCAGCGTGTAGAGTCCGCCGTGGAATTGATACTCTTTGAGCTTGGCGTATTTCGGATGGGTATCATCCAGAACTTGAACTTCCATGCCGGTGTAAGCGGGGTCACCTTTGCCAGGATAATGAATTCCGATGCCATTGTTGCCGCCTGGGGGAAGCTTAAATTCAAACTCGAAGATGTAGTTGGAATACGTTTTTTTGGTGATTAGGTTCTTGCCTTTGGGAGTGCAGATGATGGCGCCGTCCTTGACTTCGTAGCCGCTACCTTTCCAGCCAGTGAGGTCTTTTCCATTGAAAAGTGAGACGGGATCAGTTGCGGAAAGAGACAGCGTGGAGAGTGAGAAAATGATGATTGGCAATTTCATAATGGATGGACTAGGTTATACGCGGATAAGAGTCACGCCATTTCATCTTGGTTATTAAAATGCAAAACGCTTGTATGTGCCTCGAATTTCATGCGTAAAATTCGCTATGCGAGTGATTTTGCTCTGCCAATTTGTCTGAAAATTTGCCACCATCCCGTTATGAGCCTGCCTCCCAGTATTTTCAACGATGTGCTTGGTCCCGTTATGCGGGGGCCGAGTAGCTCACACAGTGCGGCTGCGAATAGGATCGCACGGATCGCTCGCAATCTTGTAGGTGAGCGTGTTTGCAAGTTGATTGCGAATTACGATCCAAATGGTTCCTTGGTGACAACCCACAAGGACCAGGGGACGGATCTAGGCCTCTACAGCGGTATTCTCGGGTGGGAACCTCACGATGCTCGATTGCCAACCTACCCGCAGGCTCTGGAAGATGCGGGAATTGAAGTGGTGGTGAATTATGTGTCCTACGATGCACCACACCCGAATTTTTACCGTCTTGAAATCATCGGGGAAAGTGGAACGTCCTACTTCCTTGATGCGACCTCCACGGGTGGAGGCATGATCGAGCTACAGGCGATCGATGGGATTCCTTTGGGTGGCGTTGGCGATCTTCACGTGTCGCTTTTCTGGCTCGATGTGCAACCTGAACCCGCTGAGTATGAGGAGTCTAACACTTTTTTAGAAGCTGAAGCAGCGACTTGGCTTCCCGGGCAGGATGGAAGTGGCTTGTTGAGGTTTGATTCCCGTGAAATTCCTACAGACGAGGAATTGGACAAATTGGGGCAAGCGCTGGGTTCCACGCGCCATCGTGTTTTGCATGCGGTGCTGCCTATTCTATCGCGCAAAAACCTAACTGTTCCATTTGCGCGTTGTGGTGAAATGCAGCAGCACTCTGAATTTTCAGACCGTCCGCTTTGGGAGAGTGCCGCATGTTATGAAGCGGCGCGTGGTGGTATCACGCAAGCTGACGTGCTTGAGCGCATGAAAGCTCTGGCAAAGATCATGGCGGATGCGGTGGCCGATGGTTTAAAAGGCACTGAGTATGAAGATCGTATTCTCCCTGCGCAGAGCCCAGGATTTACTCAGGCGGAGAAAGAAGGGCGATTGATTCCAGCTGATATCAATAATAGGATTATTCGTTACGTCTCCGCATTAATGGAAATGAAATCATCCATGGGGATTATTGTGGCGGCTCCTACAGCAGGCTCATGTGGTGCCATGCCCGGTGCTGTGCTTGCTATTGCAGATGCTCTTGGTGCTAACGAAGACGAGCGGGCTAAGGCTTTGCTTGTTGCTGGGCTCATCGGTGTATTCATCACACGCGATGCCAGTTTTGCAGCCGAGGAAGGTGGCTGCATGGCCGAGTGTGGATCGGGGTCAGCGATGGCAGCCGCTGCCATTGTGCACTTGGCCGGAGGTAATACGGACCGCCAGCTTGCCGCCGCCTCAAGTGCCCTTCAGAACTGCTTTGGTATGGTTTGTGATCCTATCGCAAATCGTGTGGAGGCGCCATGTTTGGGTAAAAATGTGATGGCGGCGTCCAATGCTCTTTCATGTGCTAATATGGCATTGGCAGGCTACCAGCACCTTATCCCGTTTGACGAAGTTGTGGTTGCGATGAATAAAGTGGCTCACCAAATTCCGCGTGAGCTGCGCTGCACGAATCTGGGCGGCTTATCGATCACACCAACGGCCGATAAAATAGCTGCTGATCTGGCGGCCAAACCCTGCAACTGTAAATCATCCTGTAAGGGTTAGATCGGTGACTCGTGTCAGCTCGGAAATAAATGGTGACTACGGTGCTTGGTAAATATCCGTTTCGAGTGTTTTGGCTAACTCTCTTGCCGAGGAAAGTGTGCCGCCTTGTGGGACTCCGGGGCGGAGTGGTTTGGTTTCGGCGTGGATCGCTTTTTGAAATGCTATAGATCGCTTCACGACGGCATTCATATTCTTTTTGGCAAGGAGCTGGCCGCCGTTGTCGAACTTACTGACATTGGTGTCGCCGAAGTAGGAAATGATCGATTGAGCCATGATCCAGTGTCCCTGTTTATTTGGGTGGACGCGGTCGCGCTGCACGGTAAATTTCTTATCTTTGGTTTTTTCTGCAGCGATTTTTTGCGACATGAATGTGTGAAGGTCTGCAACGAGCCATCCGCTGTCCGTTTGTTGCGCCATCCATTTGGAGTAAGCCGTAAGCACGGAGTTGTAATCAAATCCATGCTTGTCATGGTTATCGAAGATGGGTGGGGTGACGTGCAAGATCTCGGCGCCGTATTGCTTAGCCGCAGCGCGCAGGCGCAGGTGGCCATTTTGAAAACGCGCCGATCGTTGAGGATCGAGCGGTTGATAGATGCCGCAATTCATGCCATAGCATGCGATGATGAGCTGCGGTCGCGTCTTGGCTAACACACGTTCCAGTCGCTCAAACAGGCAGGGACGTGGAAACCGACCGCCTGCATGTCCTTTTTCGCTGAGACCCGATATGGTTTCGCTGGAAACACCGGCGTTGATCACCTCGTAGCGACGGTTAGGGAACTTTTTGACTAGCCAGGCATCAAGATAATGAACGTAGTGTCCGCCTTGTGTAATGCTGTCGCCAAGCACAAGAATACGGCGGTTATTTTCTAACAAATGGTGGTCTGCGTTAGCCACAGGCATGACGAGGAAAGAAAGAAGGATGATGAAGAGTCTCATATTCAGGGTATTATTCGATAACAGGTTGTTACAGTGCTTTGAGGAAGAATTGAGCTATTGTCTGGTTAATGATGCTAGCTTAGATTCAGCGCGCCCATCGTACTGAGGTGTTTTTCGCCGAAGCTGCTGATGTCGTGGCCATAGGAGTTGGCCAGTGAGATAAGAAACCGATTGTGGGGTGTGCCTTTGGGGAGGTTGACGAGCCGGTTCATTTTAAATCCTGAGCCTCCACCGATCACTACACAAGGGATATTGTGCAGCGTGTGTGAATTACCTTTTCCAAGCTCGTTCACCCAGACGATGGTGGTGTTATCAAGCATGTTGCCATTGCCGTCGGGTTCTGCGGTAGCTTTGAGTTTACCGGCGAGATAAGCTAACTGTTGGGCGAACCAAATGTTGATTTTTTTCAACTTGTCCTGTGCAGCTTTGTTCTTGTCAGGTTCATGGCTGAGCGAGTGGTGCCCTTCTTCAATGCCTAGCCAACGCATCCGTGCCTGACCAACCGAGCGCATGAACTGAAGTGTGCCTACTCGAGTCATATCATTTGCCATAGCATTGACTAACAGATCAATTTGCATCCGTGCAAGTTTTGGCGTGTTATCATTTGTAATTTCAATATTAGGATCAAGTTCAGGTTCTGGGTGGACGAGTTTGCCCGCCTTTGCAGCAGCCATCATCTCCCGCTCCATGTCCGCGACCAGTTGGATATGCTGCTTGAGCAGTGCATTGTCTTCGCTGCTGAGCTTCTTTGAGACTTTATTGAGATCGGCACCAAGCTCATCAAGGATGGATGCGTAGGTTTGTTTATCTTTCGATTGCCCATAAAGTTTTTGTAACATCTGATAGGGGTCATCGAGTGGTGCCAGTGGTTGGTTCGAGCCGGCGTAAGACATTCTCGTCCATGGGTCGGCGCGATCGGGAACTGCCACACCTACTTCAAGCGATCCAAATCGCGTTCGCGTCGCTGAGTTTTTTTGAAGGAAATTTTTGATTTCCTGATCGATAGAAATCGATGACGCCCAGCCCGCTGGTGTGTGAGATCCACCTTGGATATTACCTGGATGAAGTCGGGCACCTGTGAGTAGGCACGACATACCACGCATGTGGCCGTCGCCATCGCCTTTGACGAGGTTGGATAGGCCCTTAATGATAAGAGTTTGATTTTTGAATGGGTTGAGAGGATTTAGGATCGAGCCGAACTCCATCTTGCTCTTTACTACCTTTGGCCAGAAGTCAGTTGGCAGTGTGCCGTTGGGTGAGAACATGACGATCAGCCGTTGCTTGCGACCCGAATTTTCGCTCCCTGCAGCGAAGCTGGGCAATCCTGTCAAGAAAGGTAGGGTAGCGGGTGCGATACCGAGTTGTCTGAGAAATGCGCGGCGAGTGGTCATTTTTTCTTGGGATGGGATGGGATCAGGGCGGTGGTGGTAGTGATGTCAACGATCAGCTGACGCATGTTAAAGTTAGTCGTTTTGAACGATTCGTGCAAG
>DPWT01000264.1 GCA_003527555.1 Verrucomicrobiales bacterium
AACCCTATCGGGATTGAACCCGTCTTTAATAATCAACTCGTGCTGTTTTTTATTGGTGATGCCCGCTGCACTCAAACTATTAGGAAGACCCAAATTCTTTATCCGCTCACGAATAGCCTCAGCAGCATCCGTAACCGAGCTACAGCTAAGCATCATAGCAATTTCGGTCATAACACGCCTCACATATTCAACCCCCCGATGATCCAAAACATCCTCATTTCCTACCGCCTCATTGTATTTATAAATATCAGGTAACATCAGACCGACCGCATGACCATGCATCAACCCAAAATGTATTGTTAAAGCATACGACAAAGCGTGTGGTGCAGTTGTCTTCGTTAGATTAATTGCCATTCCTGCAAGACATGCAGCCTTAGCCATCTCTCTAATCGCAGCTTTATCATGATCAATAACCGCGGGAAGCATGAACTCCCACGTGAGACAAATCGCACGCCGTGCAAGATTCTTTGATTCATCAGTAGAATGAATACTCCAATAGGACTCCACTCCTTGGCAAAAAGCATCCAATGCTGCTGCTGCTGCAATATCTCGAGGAACAGAGGATAATATAGAAGGTAATAACCATGCAGCGTCGGGTAGAAGCTTAGGATGAGCAATAGAATGTTTCACAGCACCATCATATAATACTGCAAATTGGGTCGCTTCACTACCTGAACCGGCAGTTGTAGGCAATGCGAACAGCGCCGCAGACGAAGGCTTAGCCTCTCTGTCGGAACAAAGCACCTTATCTATTTGGTCACTAGCTTGACGGAAACACTTAATCAGTTTGGCAACATCAATAACACTACCACCCCCCACCGCAATGATCGCACTAAAATTGATGCCACTGATTTCATCTAAAATACGGCAAAGATCACTTTTTTGGGGGTTCGTCTGAAAATCAAAAACCCGCGTAACCTCGCGCCCCTCAAGGAGCGGCGCCAGCAAGAGTCTTGCACCACTAGCTTCGTAACTTGCGCTGCCCGTGACCAATAAAATTGAATGATGCTTGTCTGCATCGAGCATAGCTCCCAACTCACCTAACGAATCTTCGTCTAAAAACACATTACAGTTTTTTAGTTCTAACATTTAACTAAACTTATGGCTGTAAAAAATTCATGAACCCTTTTTTGTTTCTAACCGGCGTGCTGGTTGGCCGGCCAAGGTCTGGCCGTGAACCTGGTAAAACGTAAATCTCCAATAACACGGGCGCGCCAAGTTCCCGCAATCTCGACATCTCCTGACGTATGCCGTCCTCTGAGTCAACCCGAACAACCTCTTGATAACCACAAGCCTTTGCAACAGCTGGAATATCAATATCAAAACCCACCGTTGGCTGGCCACCAACGGAATCATGTTTGCCATTATTGACGACAATGTGGATCAGGTTGCCCCCCTTATACTGACCTACGATTGCCAGTGACCCCATGTGCATAATCACAGCACCATCACCATCGATGCAATAAACACGTTTTTGTCGATTCGACAGGGCGATCCCCATCGCGATCTGAGAACAATGCCCCATGCTGCCAACTGTGAGGAAGTCCTGTGCGTGCCCTTGGTTATTCCTTTCCCGGCATTCATAAATTTCACGTGAAATCATACCGGTCGTGGCAACCACCACGTCGTCATCGGCAATTTCATCCAACACAATTTCGAGTGCCTCCTCTCGCTTCAGCGTAAGCTGACTACATCCGTCATCCTTGGTTTGTTTATCGTAGGAAGCAAAAGTATTCTTCCTGACGACCAAGGCAACAGGTTGCTGGAGCTCTTGAGCCTTTACTTTCATCTTTTCTAAAACAGCCCGTGCTTCGTTGTCAGTATCCGGCAATATGGCATAGGGTATTCCCATGGTGTCGAGCATCTCTAGGGTCACTGCACCCTGTTTCACATGTTGTGGTTCATCTTTCAGGCCAGGTTCACCACGCCAGCCAATCATCAATAACATTGGGATCGAATAGACTTTTTTATCGGTCAATGACAATAATGGGTTCACTGCATTACCCAAACCTGAGTTTTGCATATACACCATACCCAGACGACCCGTTGCCAGATAACTACCTGTTGCCAATGCAATTGCAGCGCCTTCATTAGCCGCGATAATGTGATGATCTTTTTCAGCTAGCTCTGTGATGCATGCGCATATTTCCTTGAGCAAGGAATCAGGAACGCCGGTGTAAAAATGTACCCCTACATCTGTTAGCGATTGGTAAAATGTTTTGCAGGTGAGCATGGGCAAAAAAGTCTTGGAGTCTAGAAGTTCAGAAGTCTGGAGGTCGGGGAGTGTAAGATGATTTACGAGTGACGATTGACGATTGTTGAAATCAAAAGTTTGGGAAGGTATTTGGGAGTCTTACAGCGGCTATGGAGGCGGGGTTAAAACGACCGAGACGGACGCACTACGAATACCTGACTTTTGATATCTGTCTCCTGACACTCGGCAACCTACTCATTCTTCAATCAATGTGATGATATCTTTGACCGGCATACATAACTCATCAGCCTCGAGGCTTCGTTTATTTTTTAGAATGATTTCCGCTGTATTTGTCATTGCTGGGTAGGCACTTCTCAGTAAATGGTTCGCATAAATGACAATATTAAATCCGATATCTGACAATTCATCTTCATATAAATGCCTATAGCTAGTAGGCACACAAACAAGCGGCACTCTCTTCTCTAGTTGCTCATAGGCATTACAAAACTCTCTAATTTCCGCACCATCTTTTTCGCGGCTATGGATCATGATAGCATCCGATCCAGCTTCGATATATGCCTTGGCACGTTCTAATGCATCCTCCATTCCTTGGTTGGCAATCAAACTCTCAATACGTGCCACAATCATGAACTCATCAGTAACCTGAGCCTGTTTTCCTGCGTGAATCTTTTCACACATAACATCTTTTTCTAACAGCAATTGGGGGCGATCCGATCCAAAGAGCGAGTTTTGCTTTAAACCCTGTTTATCCTCGATGATGACTGCTGAGACACCCATACGCTCCAGCAATTTTACCATTTTCGTGAAGTGCTCCACAATACCACCAGTGTCACCATCAAAAATAATAGGCTTAGTAGTTACATCAAGAATTTCATTGATTGTCTGCGCTCTTGATGTGAGATCGACAAATTCAATGTCAGGTCGTCCCTTGACCGTAGAGTCAGTAAGACTACTCAACCAAATCGCATCAAACTCATCTATCCTACCATCTTTCTTTACCTGACAATGCTCAACAATCAGACCAGAGAGCCCATTATGAGCTTCCATAACCCTAACAATTTTTTTTGCCTCGATGAGTCGACGTAATTTACCGAGCCTAACACCTGGTGTTGTCCCAATGTCTTTAACCGCCTTATTCAATTTAGTTGATGACAATCCATCAGTATACTTAGGTTCAATCAGCTCGCCGCCCCACTTGTTGAGCACCTCGATTACCCTTGCTCGAGTTTCCTGCTGAGGACCGCTTTTCCAATCGTCTCCATGAACCACAAAATCAGGCTTCACTGCTTCAAGATTAGCCACATAGTCGAGAGTTTCTTGAGGCATTACTTTTACAACTCCCTTGACGTTTTCAATAATTTGTTTGCGATGCTCAAAAGGTAAACAAGGAAGCCTTTTATAACTGGCGATTGCTTTATCAGTTAATAACCCAACGACAACATCACCATATCCTCGGGCAACTTCGATGATATTAATATGGCCAGGATGGATTAAGTCGGCACTCATACCGACATATACTTGCTTCTTTTCACTCATAGTTATGATATATTTATGGTAATTTTTCTGGAGACAGCGCCACAAGATTATCGACGATAATACCTAGCTGGACTGGAGCAATCCACGCAACAACAACTATTTAATATGGCAAGGAGACGCTTTACTTAAATACTGCTGCAACTGAACTCACGACCAAGACAATATTTCTGTATCCCCATACTAATGATAGAGAATTTATTTCTTAGTCACCCACACCAGTTTTTTTGAAAAAAGCCAAAATCTTTTTCACCTCATCATAGCCATCGCGCCATATGGCGTCTCTTTTACCTTTTAATTGTATCTCATGGATATGATAACTTTGTTTAGCATCGAGCAACGCCTCATAAGCCTCTTCAGGTTTTCTCTGATACCAAAGGCTTTTCGCTTTCTTTAAATAATGAGTGCCTATCTCTCTACGAATGTTAGCAGATAAACTATTTACTACATATACTGGAAGGTCTTGCTGAGCATTATCCCACAATGCATCTGATTGTTCGAATAATCCAAGTTCGTCATTTAGATTTATATATTGCACTAAAACTACGACATATTGTCGCCGCGCTTCATTTCGAGTCTTAGATTCCAATAGATGCTTCAATGCTATATCATAATGCTTTTTAGCTGCATCGTGCTGTCCATGTCGCCAAAGTTCGATGGCCCAACGTTGATGTAATTTAGACCATTGAATAGGAAGTCTAAACCACCACTCTCTAGCTTTAGACATTTCCTCTGCCGAAGCATACATAGCATCAGCCTCTTGCCACCTTCCAGCTTGGGCGTAGATGTTTGCCAAATTGATTTTAGGTATCGGATTTGAGGCATGACGCTCTAACGATGCTAAATACGCCACTTCAGCCTTACGAAGCGAGGTCTCATTTACTTCATCACTCACATTGGCTTCATGCCAGTGCAAAGTCCCCAAACGCTGGTAACGTCTCCACTGTGGAGCTCTGGCTAATGACTCTTCCAAGGCAGGAATCCAAACATCACGATTTACGGTCGCTGGCTGCCATGCCCCATCCTCCTTAGCCATCTTATTTTTTATAAGCGGCAACCCAGCCCACAGCTG
>DPWT01000221.1 GCA_003527555.1 Verrucomicrobiales bacterium
GTCCGCGCTTCACAGCATGCGTCCGAGAACGCACCATAGAACAAACATTGCACTCTTGCTATCCTACTCCGAGGTCATTACAGGTCAGCTTTTCCTAACAATATTATTTTCGTATTTGGCCGGCTTGGCTCTATCATTCTCCGCGTTCCGGTGAGCACACCTTGTGGCGTTAGATTCGCTGCTATCCTCACATCCCGTGAGGATAAGCCCAATTATAATCAAAAGCGGTTTCATTTTTTAGCTAAGCCTAGGGTTATCTGAATTGGTCTTATGATCTTTCGCATTCTCGATAGTTTTAATGATCTTGAATCACTTTCCCCAGCTTTGCATTAATGGCCTGCTTATGCGCTTCGATTTCCTCGGCAGACCTTTTAGTCTTGATGCTGAAAATGCCATCGCCTACATGAAATGTGTACTCCATTTCCAATAGTTCTGCCGCTTGTGCATCCGTTAGCTCATACTTCGACTTCCATTTTTTGACTCGTTGCTGAAGCATCTCCCTATGCGCAATCTTCGAAGATCGAACGTGCATACCTATCGGGAGAAGCAATACTGCACCGATGGCTCCGAACACCAGAAGCTTCTCCCTGAACAGCAGAACCGTCGGCTGCGATGTGGCTTCACGAGATCGTTTTTTTACTTTCCCAGCGACCTTTTTCATCCGTCTATGCTTCTTATTCATGGCTTTCCTGACCGGCCCAGCAGGCGTAACGAATTTACAATCACCAAAAGCGTTGCTCCAGTGTCGGCGAGAATCGCCATCCACAAGGTGGCATGACCAGCGAAGGTCAGCACCAGGAAAACCGCCTTCACAAGCAAGGCGAAGGCTATGTTGAAGCGGATCATGCTGAGAGTCCGCTTCCCGAGATTGATTGCTTCTGCCAACTTGCTAAGATCGTCTTTCATCAACGCCACGTCGGCAGTTTCGATAGCTGTATCGCTGCCTATGGCACCCATTGCGATACCCACGCTCGCAATCGCGAGCGCCGGGGCATCGTTCACCCCATCACCGATCATTCCGACGTGACCGTGCTGAGCGATCATCCCTCGCAGCTTCGTCACCTTGTCCTCGGGCATCATGTCGCCGAAGGCCTCGTCGAGTCCTGCTTCCTCGGCGATCGCATCAACCGTTCTCTGGTTGTCGCCACTGAGCATCACTATTCTCTTCAGACCAGCCTCGTGGAGCGAGTCTAAGGCACGCCGTGCATCCGGTCGGAGTGAGTCTCCTATCGAAATTAAACCCAGAACTTCTCCCGTATCCTCCCAGTGTGGTTGTCTCGCGAGAACCGCCAAAGAGAGTCCTTTTGACTCCACCTCACTAAGCTTCGTTTCCAGTTCATCCCCGCACAATCCGCTGGCGTGAACGAGCCGATGATTGCCGACAAAATAAGAGATTCCATCAACTTCCGCCTCAGCTCCCTGACCAGGAATCGACTGATAGTTGATCGACTTCGGAATAGTGACCTCTCGCATTTCTGCATGTTCGACAACCGCACGAGCGATAGGGTGCTCGGAGTGACTATCGATCGAAGCAGCGAGAGCCAGAACGCCTGACTCCGTTTCATCTGAAAGGGATTTCAAGCCCACTACCCGAGGCTTTCCCGCAGTGATTGTCCCAGTCTTATCCACGGCCAAAGCCTTGAGCTTGCCGAGTGCCTCCAGATGCGTACCCCCTTTGACCAGCACACCTCGCCGAGCCAGCGCGGTAAGGCCAGAGACAATCGAAACCGGTGTCGCGATTACTAAGGCACACGGACAGGCTATCACCAGCAATGCTAATGCCTTGTAGATCCATGGTTGCCACTCCCCGCCAAAAAACAGAGGTGCTATCAGTGCGGTAAGAATCGCGGCAACAAATACCAGCGGCGTGTAAATCGATGCAAACTTGTCCACAAAGCGCTGGGTGGGTGCCCTGCTTTTCTCCGCTTCCTCGACTAGGCGGGTGATTCTGGAAAGAGTCGAGTCTGCGGCCAATTTAGTGACCTTTACCTCTAGGGAACCTTCGCCATTGACTGTGCCAGCATAAACATCATCACCTTCTTCCTTTTCCACCGGAACGGACTCACCCGTGATCGGTGCCTGATTCACCACCGAGCGGCCGCTAGTCACTTCCCCATCGAGCGGAATCCGTTGCCCGCTGCGGACTAGGATCAAGTCGCCCTCCAGCACTGAGGAAGCCTGGACCTCCTCAATTTCCCCATCCGTCGACTTTCGCAGTGCCGTGTCCGGAGTCAGCGACATCAACGAACGGACTGCGTTTTTGGCCCGCTCGGCGCTCAGTCCTTCCAGCCATTCGGAGAGAGCAAAGAGGAAGACGACCGCCGCCCCCTCAGCGTGTTCACCGATGATCCACGCACCTATGACAGCCACGGTCATCAGTACGTTCATATCCAGCTTGAACTTAAGAAGCGCCTTCCACGCGGCGGGGAAGACCAACATCCCTCCTGATAGGGTCGCAATGGCAAACGATATCACTTGCCACAACACGGGCATGTCGGTCCACCGCAAGATCAGCCCTACTCCGGTAAGCATACCAGCAAACCCAATCAAAGTTTTCTGGGGAAAGAAACCCGAATCATGATCATGTTCACAACCGCAATCGGCCTTTTTCACTTCTTCAGCATGCTGGTGCATGGATTATAAAGGTTTTGTTAGTGAGAAAACATGCCGGATTGATCGGAAGTCATTCTGTCCCCGGTTTCCTGAAGCACCTCAAGAAGCTCCCCCTCCAACTGCTTCACTATCCGCATCGCAGGCACCAGATCATCGCCGAGATGATCGCCACTGTGTATAAGAGTCTTCCGAAGCTCCTGCAGTCGATCCATGGCACGTGATGCCGAGTCCGGTTTTGGAGCGCGCTTCAGGGTGCTTACAAGCGAGTTGATACTCGCGACTACCTCGCCCATTTCTCGGCTCTGTACTTCACATTCAAGATATTCCAATCTACCAGCATCAATTCGCCGCAGATGAACGAAGATTCGTGATGCAGGCACCACGACAGCACGCCGTACTACAAAAACCAGCACCGCCCATACCACGAACCCTATCACCAAGACATGAAGCAAATGGTGGGTAAAAAAATCCATACCGTTCGCAGGACGTTCGATGACATATTCCGCCATGGAATACAGCAGCATGCCGACGGCAACCGCTCCAAAGGTCCATCGAAGCAACGATTGATCGAGGCTGGGTCTTGAGTATCCCGTCTCATATTTATTTATAGGTGTGCTCATGAGTTTTCGGTTTTCACCCGAAAGCCCCCTGCCGCGATGCGACAGGAGGTGATTTGATAGCGGGAGTTGAGACCACGATTAGTGATCGTGGTCGCAGGTGCATGCATACTCAAGGTAGTCACACCCCGGACAGTCACTAAGGTTGAGGCTAAACTTCTCAATAACAGTCTTCGCGCCAGGTTTCACCTTGACTTGAACGACAACTGGAAGGTTTTTGCCCTTCGGGAAAGCCTTGTCAGAAATCAGCGTGTTGTCTTTCTTGGTAAAGCTCAGGCTAGTGGGCTTTGAGCGGCTTCCTCCGATGACGCGGACAAATTGTGCGGCCAGTGGAATAGCCTTACCCTTATCATCGACAGCAGTAATTTGAATCTTGTGGTCTTTCGTCACAAAGAACTCAAGATGTGGCTCGACCTTGGTCAGGACACGCCCACCGTTAGGTCCTGCAATTTTCTTTTCATGGGCATGCCCTTTATGGTCGTCATGACCATGGTCTTCCTCCGCGATTACAGGGTTGGCGAAAGTCATGGTGATAACAGCAGTAATAGCTGTCAGTGCGATTTGTGGTTTCGTTTTTATTTTCATTGGTTTTTGTTTTTTTGGTTTTTGGTTTTTGGTTTTGGTTCTCAGGCGCAAGCACCTGCATTCTGGGAGATTGCTTTCTTGGCGGCTTTCCGTCCGAAGCGGTAGAACAGTGCCGGGGTCACAGCCAAGCCTAGTAGAGTGGAACTCACTAAACCTCCGACGATGACAATGGCTACAGGATTCAATATTTCTTTTCCTGGCTCCTCGGCGGCTAGCACGAGAGGCATCAAAGCTAGCCCTGCAGATATGGCAGTCATGAGGATAGGAACGAGCCTTTCCTCGGTGCCGCGCATAATCATTTCCGGTGTGAACCCTTCACCTTCGTGCTTCATTAGGTGGAGATAGTGCGAGATCAGCATGATGTTGTTCCGCGCAGCGATGCCGCCCACGGCGATAAAGCCCACCAGCGTAGCGATACTTACGTTATCAAGGGACATCTGGGTGTAGAGCACACCACCGATCAGGGAAACGGGGATGATCGTCAGTACCAGGAACACGAAGTTAAAGGATTTGAAAAACGAATGCAGAAGGAAGATGACCACCACGAGGATAATTGCGGACATAACAGCAATCACTCGGGAAGCTTCCTTTTGGGCAAGATATTCCCCTTCGTATGCTATTGTATAACCTTCTGGTAAGTCTACTTCCTCTGCCACACGCCGTTTTAGCTCATCCACGGCTGAGACAAGGTCAGGAACCGTGGGGTTGATTGCCACGACAAAACGTCTTCTCAGGTTCTCCCGCTTGATTGTGTTAGGGCCTTTGGCCATGCGCAAGTTGGCCACCGAGTCCAGGGGCACAAGTTGCCCGGCTTTGGTATCGACATACAGAGTACTCAGACGTTCAGGATTTTCACGCCAGCTATTCGGTAGGCGTACAACGAGGTCATAGACCCGCACTCCCTCGTACATCTCGGCTACATACTCTCCACCCATCAGACCTGCCATTTCATTGGTCAGGCTTGCTGGGGTGACGCCATAGGCGGCGGCGCGTTCAATCTTTGGTTCGATGCGGAGCTGGGGCACGCTGGCCTGCTGCTCGGTACGTGCTTCTTCCAGGCCAGGAATAGTGCGTGCAATTTCCGCGACTTTTGTGCCAAGGCTTCGCAGTTCTTCAAGATCCGGCCCATAGATTTTCACAGCAACCTTGGCTGAGACTCCACTGAGCATGTGTCCT
>DPWT01000285.1 GCA_003527555.1 Verrucomicrobiales bacterium
CACAAACCGCCCGCACTTGAATCTCATATCCAAGATTTTTCAATAACCTGAGAGGTGGCGCACCAGCATATTTGGCATGATTCTTCTCACCAACCTGCTCCAACGTCTCACGCCAGTAAACCGGCACCTGGCTGTGAAAAAAACTATACCACGAGAGATGCGTACCATTCGATCCTGCCCACGTCGTACCCAGCGGCTGGCACTCCTCCTGACTCATCCGCCACATAAAGGGAGTGGTTTTTTTACGCATGGCATCCGCACGCATACTCTCAACCATAAAGACAAATATATCAGGCTTCGCTATCTGTATTTCTGCCTGACCTAAAAAGCTCGGGTCGCCCGCGGGCGAAAAAACAATTTGGTAATACCCAAGACCATGTGGTGGCTCGAACATACCAATGTGCAAATCAAACAGCTTATGCTCACTCTGCCACGCCCTGGTGCTTTTCCACTTTGATCCAATCCCTTGCTCAGCAACCACTCCAAGCCATGATAAAATAGTTATCGTTACCACCTTCCCTACCGATAACTTCAAATCCCATCTCTTCGACAACGCCCATGCACCCCATGCCACACCTAGCGAGCCAGCAAGCACCCCCAAAAATAAAAAGATCGCGCCCACAGGACCAACGTCTAAGCCACTGGCAGCCAGTTCGACAACTGGTGAAAATTCACCCGATGCCGTCAATCCATTAATAAATTCAATGAGCCTTCTCCCCAACGCATTACCCATCCATTGATCAGCAATGACAATCAGAGGAATCAGGCTGACTAACAACCAAATCGACCAACGAAATAGTTTCGGTGCCGTCCTCATAGAAAGCTCGCTGAGTAGGTAAGATAGCCCCACCAGAACACCACAAGTGAAAATCCTACCAATCAGGGCGCTCACTTTTTCCGGCCAACTACTATCCATACCAAGCACAAAAATTAAGTTGCTGGCGATCAAGACGATCAGCAGAATTAGAAAAAACACTCCATTGCAACGCTTACGTTGAGCTGACCAACGAACAAATCCCACAAGCTGACGGCGGTGATCACTACGACCAAAAATTGCGACAGCAAGACCAAGAAATAAAATACCTCCCAAAACCCAGAAATAATGAGATTCATGCTGCTTCTCAATACCTCCATTGTTGCTCAGCACATGACCAACACCACCAAGAATAAATAGCAAAACGCTCATTAATGTCAGGGGAAGGTCACGGTCACCAAGGAGCCACTTGCAAAACATCCACCAAGAACCACAGCCGACACCACCCAAGATACACAAGCTTGCCGCAGTAAGTAGATTGAAACCAAAGTGCCCAGCCCCATGACGAATCGGTATGTGCATTGCCCCGATTTCCCAATATCCTATGAATGGCACCATAGCACAGAGAATACCACCCAACCACGCAAGCAGATGTTGCCAGTGGAATCTATCCACTGATTTACGTGTTTCCCCGAGACGCATGACGTGAGTCACTTAGCAAGCAAGACGAAGATTAGCAAGCGCCGCTGGCGGACAATTTATTTGGAGAAATGATCATGATCCGCTGATGACTTACGCGCAGAGATGGTTTTTGAACCAATTCTGGTGAATTTCCACCGCAATAACGAAAAAACGGTTGCATTACAGCAATGATTCCGCTAGTTCTCCCGCCCGCAGACAGTTCAGCACGAACCAAGACGCAATTTTAAACCACTTTTCTCAACACGCAGCTATGAACATCATTGATAAAATCGAACAAGAGCAGCTCAAGGACGTCGCAGACTTCAACGTCGGTGACAGCCTGAAAGTCCACACCCGCGTGGTGGAAGGCGGTAAAGAGCGTCTGCAAATCTTCGCCGGACTATGCATCGCCAAAAAAGGCAGCGGCTTGAATACATCCTACACCGTTCGCAAAATTTCCTCAGGTGAGGGAGTCGAGCGTGTCTTCCCACTCCACACACCACGCGTTGCCAAGATCGAGGTAACCCGCCGCGGTAAGGTGCGTCGCGCAAAACTCAACTACCTACGTGATCGCGTCGGTAAGAGCGCTCTCTATGTGAAGCCTGCTGAGACAACCGACACCAAGGACAAGTAACCTGCTAACCAAGCACATTACCATTTTTCAAAAAGCCTCCTGTAATAGGAGGCTTTTTTGTGTAAGCTATTAGCCTCTTATCAGGTATCTGCCTTAGAGTCATTGGTTAGAATTTAGTCTACTCAATTTATGCCCTCCCGAATCCCTATTCCAATCGTCATCATCTGCTGTGTGATCACACTCAGTATCGTGTGGTGTTTAGGAACACGCGATAAAGACTTTCTCTCAGAACCCACACCTGAGGAGTTAATCGCAGTGACAAAGGAATGGATGAAAAATCGGCCAAATGCCTATCCTGTTAACAACGTTGAAGCAGCACTCAAAGTCGACAGCTCTCCGCTGATCGCGCCAAAACCAATGATACAGGCTCAGCAAGAAATCACACAACTCCCCACAGGCAATTTCCTTCACTCCCCCGCCCTATCAGAATACGGCAACCTAGACGGCCTAGGATCCGATGCCATGATCCGTCTTGCATCGCTACTCGAAAACCAAGGGCAAGTTCAGCGCGCCCTACTGGCGTGGGAACGCGTAATAGACACCTCCAAGTCCAGTGCCAGTGATCGCTCGTTAGCGGTAAGCGCCATCAAAAGATTAAAACCAACTCTGCCACCATGGAATCCAGATCCGGAAGCCGAAATGGTAATCACCCTGTGCGTCGGTGCTACTCCCAAAAACGACGAGGTGCTAATCAAGGCCATTAAGACAGCTGCAGATACCATCGCTAAGGCATCTGGATTCATATTGAATGTTAAAACTAAAGTTTCAATTGGCCGCGTGCGCACCTCGCGAACACCTCGCATCCCAGTAGCTATTTGGTTTTCCAGTGAAATCAATGGTAAGAATAACCCCACAGGAACACCCCCCATTTCGTTTATGGCAGACCCCCAACAGGAAAAAATGCTTGTTGCCCAAATCGAGGCAGGGATTTACGCATTGGTCCGAGCACACCTCACAGCAAACACAAGTTTCTCTCCGCTTCCAGAATACCCTGCCGGAGCAAAACCTGACGAGCTAATCAAACTACACATAACCCGTCTCATGTGGCGCGAATTCGCCGCCAGCATGAAAAAGCAACCCTGACGATTCATCAGCAAATTGTCAGCAACCCATCGATAAAAGCCCCGCCACCATGATTGGCAACGAGGCTTTTCCCAGTTTGAGCTACTAACTCACTAATTTGAATAGGATTCTTCCACGCGCTTGGCAACATCACGATATCCGTAATCGACCTCATAGATCTGCTTAAAACTGTCAAGCGCAGCACCTGAGTCACCTACATCCTGATGGATCAAACCCTTCTCATAAAGAACCTCTTTCTTGGTTCCATCCATGCCGTGCAAGTCCGCAAGAGCGTCTGAAAGCTGTTTGATAGCCAGATCATGCATATTCTTTTTACGGAATGTTCTTCCTAACAAAAGCAAAACGCGAGTGCGAATATGCGGATTGCGGGTTGCTTGCTGAAGATGAGGGATGGCATCGCTGTGTTCGCCCGCATTGTAGAGAGCCAGGCCAAGCTCGTATCGGAGCTGTGGATCTGTTGGGTTTCGTTCAACACGTGTCTTCGCCTCAGCAACCTGCTCAGAAGTACGCGCTTGGAGCACCTGCTCATAACGCTCTCTGATTTCAGTATTTTCCGGATCTGCATCGGCAGCACTCTTGAGCTCTGAAAGTTCATATTCAGATGCTTTGTCTTTCATGTATGCCGCTTTATTCTGCAGAGCGACATCTTTGTCACTTAAGTCAAAGGCATACTGATAAAATGAGTACGCATCTGGCCAGCTCTCCATTTGCTCATAGAGATGAGCAATTTGTTTAACCAGAGCAAGGTTCTGATTATCTTTTTCATATTCAGTAGAGAGTTGAGCAAGTTTTTCCTCCATTTGGTCGGCAGTCATCGCTGCACGATTAGCTGACTCAACATCTGCAGAGTCATCACCACTCTTCAAAACATCACGAAAGCTTTGTGCCTCTTCCCACTTCTGCTTTTTCATGGAAGCCCGCGCCGTAGCATCTTTAGAACCTTTTACCGCATCTATATCCGTCGAATCCTGCTTCACAATATCGCTGTATACATCGGCAGCCTCTTGGGGCATGTCACGGGCGAGATAATGCTCAGCCAGCTTGTGTAGAAGCTTGGTATTCTTGGGTGCACCTTTGCGAACTGTTTCCAGCGCGAACGCAGCTGTGTCGAGCATGTTTAAACGTAGAGCGCAATCAAACAGAAGGTCGTTACCTTGTGCATCAAAGGGGTCTTTGACTAATTCTTTTTCAAGAGCCATCATCGCACCTTCAGGATCTTTTTTTCCAGTTGATGGAATTTTCATCAACGACAGCGAGCTGCCGCCAAATAGTCCCTTTTTCTTTTTCTTGC
>DPWT01000286.1 GCA_003527555.1 Verrucomicrobiales bacterium
AAATCATTTCTACAGTTATCCTGCCAAATCTTAATTAATCTTAGATTATCAACCAACACTCTTCCTCTCACTCAGTCATACCCAAGTCCTAATATTAACAAATTTAATACAAGTAATATGAAAATAGCAATAGTAACGCTGGCGATGCTAGCCCCAGCCTCAGTGAGTTCAGCAGTTCTATACAACATGGACTTCTCGATAGTTGGGCAGGGATCAACGCACAATAGCGGCGGTGATGCAATTGAGCCTTCTCCAATTTCAGGTAGCAATTGGACACTTACACACAATAATCCGTCTACAGATGGTTCTACTAATGAATTTATTACTGTTGCAGGTGATAAAATGCGAGTTCAAGACTGGGGTGGTGATGGCACTGTGACCAGCGATCCTATCAATATCACTTCAAATGGAATAGTGAATATAAATGGCGTTGCAACCACGATCGGAACAGACGTATTTAACATTGGTTCCGAGGGGGTAACTTGGTTTTATCAGATCAACTCTGCTGGAATTGTAAGCACTACCATTGATGAAACTACGCTTGGGGCGGGGGCTGTGCCTGCGGGAGTTGATGTTGGTCACTCGTTTGGCAATGTTGCCGTATCGGCTGGTGATGCCCTCTTGATTGGATTTACTGTTAACGTGAATGGTGCGGGTGATGGTGTTGAAATTTCGTCTTTGAGTGCGGATTTTACAGCTATCCCAGAGCCATCATCTTGCGTTATGCTGGGTCTTGGTGCAATGGCATTTCTTCTGTATCGGAGAAAATAGACATATTCTCAAATCTTATTGCAAACTAACAAAACGGTGACCTCTTGGTTGCCGTTTTTTATGCATAACTGGTTATTCGTGGCGGCATTATAATAAATCGACTGGTATGATGATCTATCCTGAGGTTAGGCATTTTCTTGATGCTCTTTCAGTATGAAGCGCAAGCACGATGCAAGTTCTACTTGGTAGATAGAGAGACAATTGATGATCTTCATCAGTCTGAAATGTCAGTGATGTGTTGATTCGCTGGTGCCCACCATTCTCTTCAGAATCACTATCCAACACGATCTGATACTCGCCAAGCTTCGTGGTCGGGATCGGGTAATCGGGGAAAGATTTATCGGGGTGGAAGTTGAAGGCGAAAATCAGCCCTGCGCGTTTGATTACTATGATTTTGTCATCATTGTGCACCCAGAGTAGATCGGTGTTATTTGATGCTAACAATTTGTAATCGTGTGTGAGATGGATCATTTGCTGATCGAAATGATTCAGGCTTTCATATCTCAGTGCGGGGTTATCAACGAGCGACCACTGTCGGCGGCAGTGATGGTATGACCAATCGTTGCCCTCACGCGGGAAATCGAGCCACTCGGGGTGGCCAAACTCGTTGCCCATGAAGTTCAGCCAGCCTTCGCCGCCAGCTATGAGGGTGAAAAGCCGAATCATTTTGTGGAGCGCGATACCACGATCGATGGTGCCATGCTCACTATTTTTGCTCATGTGCCAGTACATTTCCTGGTCCATCAAGCGAAATGCTATTGTTTTGTCACCTACTAGAGCTTGGTCGTGGCTTTCTGCATAAGCAATGTTTGCTTCACCGTGACGGCGGTTAGTCATCACACGCCACATTTCTTCGAGGTTCCAGTCCTCATCTCTGCTGTGTTTAAGAAGCTTAATCCAGTAATCGGGTATACCCATTGCGAGACGGTGTGTAAATCCACCACCGCCTTCGGATGTTGGGCGACATAGCCCAGTCATACCCGACATGTCTTCGGCGATGATTAGGGCGCCGGGACGCAGTTCATTAGTAAGTGTGGTCGCCATTCCAAGGTAGAGAATAGCATCCTCATCTGGGCCATCCTTGAAATACTTGTCCATATGATCGAAACTGGTTTCACCATGGTGATGGTATAGCATCGAGGTAACGCCATCGAACCGGAAGCCATCGAACTTAAATTCTTCCAGCCAGTAGCGCAGGTTGGATAGTAGGAACCGGCGAACCTCTTCCTTGCCGTAGTCAAAGCACTTGGAGTCCCATTGCGGGTGATCGCCTCTTTCTCCAGAATGGAAATACTGGTGGTCTGTGCCATCAAACTCATTGAGCCCCTCGGCAATGTTTTTGACTGCGTGTGAGTGCACGATGTCGATTAGCATGGCAATACCCATACCGTGAGCGGTATCGATGAGGTATTTCAGATCTTCCGGGGTGCCAAAACGTGAGCATGGGGCAAAAAAAGACGACACGTGGTAGCCAAATGACCCGTAATACGGATGCTCCTGAATCGCCATGAGCTGCACGGTGTTGTACCCGAGCTTGGCGATGCGTGGTAGCACCTCGTCTGCAAACTCGCGGTAGGTGTGGAGTCGGGGCTCCTCGCCGGACATGCCAACGTGTCCTTCGTAAATCAGAGGAGAATCGATAGAGGATGGATCGAATTCGTTTTTCCAAGCGTAGGATTCGTCAGACTGCCAGATCTGTCCTGAGTAATCGTGTGTTTGCTCGTTCTGCACCGCTCGGTGAATGGTTGCCGGTATGCGGTCGCGAACCGAGTCGTCTGCCCCCGCGATGTGCAGCTTGACCAGATCACCATGCTTGAGGGCAAAGCCCGGTAGCGCGGTTCGCCATGTGCCGTCGTCCTCGCGGTTAAGCGGGTATTGACCACGATCCCAGTTATTAAAATCACCTGTCAGTGCCACATATTTGGCACCCGGAGCCCATTCGCGGATTTTCCAGATATCGCTTGATGGGTCGTAGTGAATTCCGTGGTCGAGATGCGTGGACGCGTAGTCCTTGAGCGATCCTGCAGCAGCTGCAGCTTCACGCAAATGATCCTGCAACCTGAGCATACGTCTCGAAATGTGGTCGGAGTATGGCTCAAGCCATGGGTCGTCCTTAACCAGCTTCGGGATATCATTGCTCATACGCGCAGATTAACCGACGAAGGGCGTGGAAGACACGGAAAATCGGGTGTGATGACTGGGATTGGACGAGGCTTTCTTAACTGCTTAATCTCTCTCCTTCACAGGTTTTTCCAAATTGCTTGTGATGAGCTCACGTATGTAATCTGCGGTGAGGATTTCTGGAGTAATCATCGGTTCATCCTTACCAGGGACGTAAAGCACGTTCACGGGGATGGCGGTCCGACCGAGCTCCTGGAGTTTTTTTTCAATCTCTGGATTGGGATTAGTTTTGTCTCCTTTGAGTGCTACGACACCAAATTCTTTGAAAAGCTGAACAATTTCTGGCGGGTAGGCATTCTTTTTATTCACCTGGCATGTGGCGCACCATGTTGCTGTAAAATCGACGTAGACAGGTGTACCTGCATCATTGAGTTCCTCGACTTTGGTGGCACTCCATTTTTCCCACTGAAGCTGTTTGGATTTGTCGGGAGGAAT
>DPWT01000091.1 GCA_003527555.1 Verrucomicrobiales bacterium
AAATTTAGAACATAAAAACACTCCGTGACTGAATTCCAGACAGACGACTTACGTATCGGCGAAATCAAACCGCTACTCTCCCCTGCCATACTTTCCTATTATTTGCCTATTACCGAGCAAGCCTCGGAGGTAGTTGCAACCGCAAGAAAGCACTGCGAGAATATCCTCAAACTTAAAGACGACAGACTGGTCGTCGTTGTGGGGCCTTGCTCGATTCACGACACCAGCGCAGCTCTCGAATATGCCAACAGGCTTAAAGAACTATCCACACGCTATGAGGATGAACTCCATGTTGTGATGCGTGTCTATTTTGAAAAACCGCGCACGACCGTAGGCTGGAAAGGTCTGATCAATGACCCTCATTTGGATGGCTCATTTGATATCAACCGCGGCCTACATATCGCACGTGAATTGCTCTTGGAACTCGCTGAGATCGGTGTTCCTGCCGGCACTGAGTTTCTCGACACCATTTCTCCGCAATACTATGCCGACCTAATCAGCTGGGGCGCTATTGGCGCGCGCACGACAGAAAGTCAAATCCACCGCGAGCTGGCATCAGGACTTTCTATGCCTGTTGGTTTTAAAAATGGTACAGGTGGATCACTTCAGATCGCACTCGACGCCATCCAAGCATCCGCCGGCAAACACAACTTCCTCTCGGTCACCAAACAAGGTGTCTCTGCCATCGTTCAAACAAATGGCAATGATGCCTGCCACATTATTCTACGCGGTTCATCCAAAGGCCCAAATTATGGCGCTAACGACATCACCGATGTGACTTCACAGCTTGAGAGCGCAGGCCTAGCTGCATCGATCATGGTCGATTGCTCCCATGGCAACTCACTCAAAGACTATAAGAACCAACCAAAAGTGGCTCAGGACTTGTGCGCCCAAATATCCGGCGGTAACCGCGGCATCACTTCAGTCATGATTGAAAGCAACCTGATAGAGGGAGCACAAAAACTCCAAAGCGACTTTAGTGACATGACATATGGGCAGTCCGTCACCGACCAGTGCGTCAGCTGGCCAACCACTGAGAATATACTCGAGGAATTCGCTAAAGCAGTGCGCTCGCGCAGAAAATAACTATATGATCCGGAGATACAAACTGTCTCATGTGGGCTGATTTGATCTTATATTTTATCAATTGTAGGCTTAACACGCCACATGGCGGCGAGAAAACTTCCAATCAAACAGTGATATAGTGCTGAAATGGCACAGGGAGTAGCAGCAAGAAGGCTGAAGTGTTGCTTTGCCAGTGCACTTCCAAGACCAGAGTTCTGCATGCCAACCTCAATAGAGAGAGTTCTTCGGTCACCCTCTGCCAGCTTAGTTACCCAACCTGCACCGTATCCTAATAAAAACCCAAGAGCGTGCAAAATAAATATCGCGACAAGCAACCCACCAGCATGGGCGATGATGTTAGCCTTAGTAGCACCCACTACTCCTCCAACAATCAAAACGATGACAAGTATGGAAACAATCGGTGATATTTTTTTGATCCCGTCGAGTTTCTTTCCGAACAACTGATTCAGCATCACCCCTCCAATAACGGGCAGCAGAACGATCGTGACCATGCTCTGGAACATCGCCCAAGCATCGACGTCGAGAATCGCGCTAGCATATATTTTAGTCAGCAACGGAGTGAGCACAATAGCTGCAAGCGTCGAACACATCGTCATCATCACACTAAGCGCAACATTCGCGCGGGCAAGATAACAAATTACATTGGAGGCCGTGCCACCCGGGCAACAACTCACCAGAATCAATCCGAGCTTAAGCATAGGAGGCAGATCAAAAAGGCTAGCCACCGCCCACCCTAACAACGGCATGATAAGAAACTGCGCTGCAACGCCCAGGCCGACCACCCAAGGTCGGAGGAGCACCGCCCTAAAATCATCCACGCTTAACGTCAGTCCCATTCCAAGCATAATAACACCCAAACCAAGGCTGATCAATTTGATGTCTGTTCCAAGAACTCTATCGGTGATGAACCATGTAAAATGCGATGGAAAAGACCACGCCCAAGCAGTGCCTAGGATCGTCCAAAGCCAAAACAAATTACTAATACGATTAAGCATAGACTGCATGACACAGAGTTACTTACCAATCTTCACTTCAACTTCAGTATCACCAAGTATCCACTGAATACCGCGCAACCAGTGCTCAAGCACTTTCGCGTTCATATAGATGTGATGGTTATGCCCGAGTGAACTGTAGAACACTCTTCCCTTACCATGGTTTTTGATCCAACTGACGCCGTAGTCCTTGTCGGCTCTTTTGCCGCGACTCATATCGGTCTGCTCGGGATCGAGTCGTAATAAAATATGAAGTTTCTTCGGATCGTAAGGTGCCTTAAACTGATAGATTTCCTCCTTAAAATTCAGGTTTGCCCCATCGAGGTGCGCGCAACATGCGTGCTCCTCTTGGCCATCTTCGACTTTAATACTGACCTTTGTCCCGGCATTCCATGGATGGCCATTGAAGTAACCTCCAATCATATCCCCATATTCCTTCCACTTGTAAAATGTGTCGGTCGCCGCATGAATTCCAACAAACCCCTTACCGCTTTTGATGTGATCCATCAGGCTCTTTTTTAAACGCTCCTCCCTCACTTGGCCCTCTATTTTCTCCGCGTCAGTCATCTTTTTCATCGCTCCCTTGTGCGGACTAAAAACTTCTTGAGTCGTGTTGAGGAAACAAATGGCATCGAAGTGCTTAATTTTTTCGGGCTCAAAGTTAGCCAAGTCGTCACTGATTACTGCCTCATAGACTCCTTTTTTTTCACCCATGAGTTTCAGCGCAATCTGCCCGGTCACGATAGATGCATGACGATAGCCTCGGGTAACCGAAAAAATTAATAGCTTACGTTGCTTTTTAGGTTTAGCCGCCTCAATTTTGCTTAAAGCCTCAGTGATTTTCTCGATACTATTCTCTTCTTTATTTTGCGCATTGACTGATCCAAATGCTGCTAAGAATGACGATAACGTTATAATACATTTTCGAAACATAGAAAAATACTGGCATGCAGAATTAACAAGGCAACTTCGAATATCATGTTATCCGATAGCTCAACAAACTATGATCATCCTTGATTACACTGAGAGAATCCCCTTATGAAAGGCTGCCGCAATAGCTGCGGGAGCGTTATTGACATCAAGCTTGATATAAATATTGCTAACATGTGTTACAACTGTCGTAACACCGATATTTAATTGATTAGCTATTTCTTTTTTTACCAGCCCTTCGGCAAGTAAGATCAGGATTTCATGCTCACGCGCACTGAGTAAATTATCAAAATCTTCTTTAGGCAGCTTACTTTTGAGCATACTAAGAACATAGCCTGCGATATTGGAATCTAGTGATGCCCCACCACTTACAACCGTGCGAATACCCTCAACTAACTGGCTGGCAGTGGAGGACTTCAATAAATATCCAGATGCACCTAGCATGATCGCCTTGAGTACATCTGACTCGTCATCTGACTGGGTTAGCATGATCACCTTTGTTTCCGGCAGTTCATCGGAAAGGATATTCAGCGCTTTGAGACCATCCATACCGGGAAGATTAAGGTCCAATAGCACAATATCAGGAATTACAGGAACTCGCATTGAGTTAAAGCTCCGTAATGCACGCTCGGCCGTTCCAAATTCACTAACTATCTCCAAGTCACTTTCTCGTCCGAGCGTCATACCGACAATCTCACGGTATTCAGGATGATCTTCGATAATCATTATTTTTATCTTTTTGCCCATAGTATATTAAATTTTCTAATTATGCTCCAGCGTTTGGTAGGCACAAGGAGCTTGATACGCGTACCTCCTTCCTCGGGCTTCTCCAAACTTATTTTACCACCAAGAAATCCTGCACGCCTCGTAAGTGATAGCGGGATTTCATTTTCGCCCTCATCGAGACCCACACCATTGTCACTAACAACAAGAGTAAGTTGGCTTGCATTTGCTACAAGATGGGATCTGAATTTAGTGGCATTTGCATGCTTACTAACATTAATCAAACATTCTTTGAAAAAGAGAAAAAGATCAACACGGGTGCGTGCTTTAAGATTTCGAAGGTAATGTTCTCCCTCTATCTTTATGCTATGATCAAGCTTCGCCATAATACGGCGTGAAGTCCTCTCCATATCTTCTTTCAAATCGGCGTAAAGACCGTCAGCATCTAACATGTTTGTGCAATTCCTAACTGCCATAGCGGACCTCTCTGTCTCAGAGCGAATTCTCCGATGTAGTGTTTTTAACTGCTCTGGGTCATCTTTTGTCGTAGCCGCCAAATCACTCAACAGTCCAATCGTATGAATATCAGCCCCGAGCTCATCATGTAAATCAGCTGCGAGACGCTCGCGGATCATACCAATTTGGCGCATACGCATAATACGCATTAACAATATCGTGGTAATGATACCAGTGGCTAACACTACCGCCAGCCATGTGAGTGATTCAAGCCGGTTTTGCTGTTGCTCATAACGGCTTTCCAAGGCCGCCTGTATGTGCGGTCGCTCAGCATCGAGTTCGTAGCGACGTGCAAGCTCGTTCATCCATCTTCGTGGGCCTAGTAAATCGCCATATAAATTTCTTCCGTCAGTCAGCGCCTCTATAGATCGCGCAGGGCTTACTGCATTAAATGATGCCTTAACCAGCTTACCAAGTGCCACGTTCTTGTCCTTAGAATAGATTTCTATCTCTGCAAATCCGATCTGACTACCCATGGTCGCCTCATCCGTTTTTATAAATGGTCTATCCGCTACCAAGCGTATATATCGATGTGAACTATTGGAAGTGTTCCACATGAGGTTTGGGCCTATCATATAGGCATTTTGCAACTCCCAATTAACCAAAGTGACGACATCAGAAAAATCATCACGATTCGCACCCTCTATTCGAAATTTTTTTGGCAATGCATAGCTAGTTTCGGTCACTTGGGGCACGGTGTCACTAACATCTACAGTATGTAGATGAATGCTAGACACGGGAAAGCTTTCACCTAAATCCAGCGCAAGTTTAGGCTGATCACCAATTCCCACCTCACTTAGATATGCGAGGCTTTGTATACCCTGTGATGCATCCATGATGTATGGAACAAAGCCATCAACAAGAAACCCACTTTCTCTGCCTCCACCCTCGTATCTTAATGGTGATGAAACAGTAACCGCCTGACGTAATGCAACGTTTTTCAAACCACTGAAAGCCATGATCTCTGAAAGCTGGAGAATGAATTTCTTGTCCCATGCCCGTCTTGATAGCCTGGTCACATCAATCTTAATCCAGTCCAATCTAACTCGATCGCAATTAACTAGCAATGGCGCGACACGTTCTACATCGACGGGATTATCATAGCCAAAGCTAGCAATCACACGCCCATTCTCATCCCCCTTCAGCCCACCAAGTAATTTGAATTGCTTCGGAAACCCGTCTGCAAGAAACCCTTTTTGTGTATCTCTCCAAATAGATGGAATTAAGATAACTTGATCAATTAATTCGCTTTGTGAAAAATCAATTCTAATCCATTCATTCCTAGCTTCAGTGGCGTAGGCTAGGGAGCGATAACCTACATTTCCGACCCCTCCTCGATAGCTTAATCGCGCCAAGCTATCCAGTTCGGCATCAATATCATCGCGCCGATTTACTAGCTCTCTGGTAGTTAACTGTTCAAGTTCATCATCCCCATAGGCATTATCATTTGGCTTACATGATGTGCATATAAGCAGCATAAGGAGAGAGAAATAGCGGATCATAATAGTTTTTTAATGAGGTGGATTACTCTCGCATAGATGAAAAACACTTTTCATCTGGCTGAATTGGCAAAGTGGCTTGCCACATTGTGAGTTTCTTCTTCATCGCTTCGACAACCGTAGCATTTAGCGGCTTCAGGTCTTTCTTTTCGCAGGGGTCAGCTGCGATGTCATATAACTCCACATGACTGGCATCACGGTTCGTGACTAATTTCCACTGTTGATGAACCACGGCGTAGGCTACCCAATGATTTGGTTTGCTCCTCCGTGCAGGCCACGCTGCATCCATCTTCCAGAAGAGCGGTTTGCCGCGTTTGGTTTTTTGTTTCCCTTTGAGAGTGGCCAATTGATCAATACCATCCGGTAGATATCCAGCGGGCAGCTCTGCTTCTGCAATGGCACAGATGGTAGGCAGCAGGTCGACCGCCGAAATCAGCGAACTATCATCAATTTTTCCTACGGGAATCTTTCCAGGCCACCGGGCGATGAAGGGCACCCCAATACCACCTTCGAATAGCGCACCTTTGTATCCTTTCCTCCCTCCAGTGATACCTTTGGCACCCCCGATACCGTATCCCGCACCGGTCGCAGTATCGTGCATGAGCTCTAGTTTTGCAGGACCAGAAGCTCGCGCCGGGCCGTTGTCGGAGGTAAAGATGACCAGAGTATTATTGGTGATTTTCAAATGATCCAAGCAATCGAGCACTTCCCCGATTCGGTCGTCGGCGTGCGAAAGAACAGAAGCATAAATATTATCCGCTTCATCAAGGTCGCGAAAACGCCAACGGTATTTGGGTAAAGTGTGAAATGGCGTGTGTGGCTCGTGAATCCAGAGATTGACGAACCACGGCTTCCTAGCAGCATGGCATTTTTCAATAAACTTGATCGCATTCCTCGCATCCTCGTGCACTGGCATCTGCTCACCCGCACAGTTGAATGCACCGTATTCATCATAGCCATATTGGCTTGGTAGTGGTGAATCCGGGATCATGTTGTTTGCCAAGTGCCATTTACCAAAGTGGGCGGTGGCATAGCCTGCTTTTTGCAATATACGCGGGAGCATCGGAGCATTTGGGCTCAACCAGTCCGGCATACCACGTTTAGCATTGCTGGGCACCCAGGCGAAGTGTCCGTCAATTTTATATCGTGCTGGAAAATGCCCAGTCATCACTGCGGCCCGACTCGGTGAGCACACCCCGCTGGCGACGGTGAATCGTTGGAAGTCGGTCCCCTTTGCGGCCAGTTTGTCGATGTTAGGCGTTTTAACGTAAGGATGACCATGGCAACCCAGATCCCCCCACCCCCAGTCATCAGCAAAGATGAACAAGATGTTAGATTTTTCTTTCGCGATTACGAGGTTAGAGAAAACAGCGAAAAATGCCAGAGTAAGAAATTGTGTTATATGTTGCATGTGTGTTGTTCCAGTCATTCCTGTCACGTAGTGGTCGATGGATCGAGTAATCTATAACAGTGGTATATGATCGCACTTGCGAATTGCTTCGTGGTATCGGTTAGTCTGAAAAGTATCTGACATCTAACCTTTTTTGCCCCTTTTTAGGAGGGAAAATGAGTACCATCTCACGATTGGCTGCGTGACTAAAGAGTCGGGTTCCACCAAGGATTTCCCCCTTACTATTTCTGACGAGAAACGGACTGAATTTACCTTCTTTGGATAAACTTAGCTTACGCAGCATCGGCTTACCCTGCCTGACAATAAAGCGCTCGTTGTTAAATTCTAAGTTTAGCGGTGTATTGATAAAGCTGATAAAACGATAGCTACTATCAGGGAAGGCTCTGTCGGAGTCATCTATTCCATACAAGGCCAATGGCAGCTTACTTTTACTCTTCGCTCCACGCATTCCTATGAAATAAAGCATCTTTTGTGTACCGGGGACTAGGGATGTTTTGCCGACTAGCTTGTATGGATTTTTGGGGTCGTCGTGATCGATGAATACCTCAAAAACTTTGGCACTGGAGAGGGCATGGGGTTTTGACCTTCTCCCGTTTTTCAACTCTATCGCGATGAACTTTCTGCCATTCCTATAATAAAGCTGCTTGTAAGGTAATCCTGACAAGGCAATGGCAGTGAAGGAAGCAACACCACGTTTTGTATTCTTTTGAGCATTTGAGATGCCACCAAAAAAAATCGAGGCAAATAGAATGAGCAACAGATGGAGTCTAAACGAGGTCATGGTTTGGCGATGTATCTTCTTATTGGACTAACCATCTAAAACTGCTTATTTCAAACCTTCTACCATAGGTTTTGTTGATGGTGTTGAGTGTGGAATTTAGAGAATCATCATCCCATGGCTCATTGTTGCTCGAATCTGATTGCGTGTCGACATATTCTGGTAATCGTTGCACAACCGCTTCGCAGGTAGCTTCTGCTATTATCTTGCCATCGCTATCTCTCACCTCACCGTAGGCACGGATCCGAAAAGTATCCGATCGCGCACTCAATTTCGGGGCTATGGGTAGGAGGATATTAGCTTGGTTGACCTCTAGGGGAATGCCTGTGGCATTGTTTCTATTTCCAATGTATGCCGATGTTGCGAATGGAAATCTATCAGTCCATGTGTTATAATTTGGCACAGCCGGTGAGGTGTTATTTCTAATGGCCTTATTTATTTTTGCGGCTTCTATTGCCGCTTGAATTGCCCCTTGGTAAGCAGATGACTTGCTTGCAATACGTCTATTGACAAAATCAGAGATGCTCATGAAGGGACCCCGGGCTTTGACTTGATCTACGATTTTCACGGCAAGTAAATCGATCTGATCATCAGTGAGTCTGGAGAAATTCTCCCATCCATTATTTGAACTTGTATTCGAAGTTGAGCTGCTCAAGGGAAAGGGAGTGCCAGTTCCAGAGTCAGTCGTCCCTTGGTTTGACTTAATAGCCAAGGCTTTGTTACCTCTAAGGAAAGCGCTCCAAGCACTCACCGAGGTCGAGTTAACATTAAACGCCCCCTTGATCAGACTGTACGCACTTATTTTTTTATACCCGTCGCTGTTCGATGGTGAAGGGCTCAGTTCGGTAACCAGCTCGGCAGAGGCTTTCCCATCGGGTATGTATGGCTGTAGAACAGGGTTGGCTTGCGCTGTTTTATAGTTTGTGCTGTAGAATTTAGTTAGGGTTGCCGACAGTGATCCTTTATTGCGATAACCGCTCGGACCAATAGCGAAGTCTGGAGCTATACCTGAGAAGTAATACCGATCAAACAGAGCATCGTTGATCAGCCAAGAGGTATCACTCGTAGTTTGTGTAGCGGCGGCTCTATTCAATTGAAGCGCCGCGGTGTTGTCGTAGATTGAGTCTTTCGGAATGTAAGGGGGAACCCAAGAATTACCAATGGCATGAGTGGGCTCAAGAAGCCTAGTGCCAATATTCGCCCCTGATAGCTGGATTAGTGATATCATTGGGTTCTTTGGTATACTGAGTAGAGGGAATTTACTATCGCCTTCGCTCAAGCTATAACTGTTACCGTAGAATGCATTCGCTCCTGATCCGTAGGCACTCAAGTCCACACCGATTTCATTCATTAAGTTGTTAAGTCCATTGGCAGGAACGATCGAAATTGCGGTGTTCATCGGAGAGTAATGAAACACCTCACCATTTGTAGAGACTGTGGCTGTGGCATTAAGTTGGGAAAATACTTCGATGTTGCTGAAATCATTGTATGCTTTATTCGCATTGTGATCTGTGGACATCACGAGTATCGAACTTATTCCGAATGGTTTTTTGGACTCACCCAGCTCAGCAAAATTATAGGAATGACTGAACCCTCTTTTCCCTCGGTCAATATTCTTGGCATGCTGAGCGCCGCCCAAGTTGATACGAAATTCCTTGCCTTGAATCTGATTCCCAAAATTAGTTTCAGTATTGAGTTGGCTGGGGGTTTTATCAGATGCGGGTAAACTAGTTTCCACGTAATTCAAAATCGCATAATTATTTTGGCTAAG
>DPWT01000153.1 GCA_003527555.1 Verrucomicrobiales bacterium
CCATGTGCACCGTGCGGGGCGGGAATTCATCACAATCCAGCCATCCGAGCAAGTAAATTTTAACCACTCACCGAGTTTTTTAGAAAATATCCCATCGTATCAGCATTTTAGGGTATTCATTGATCAAATTTTAAGCCCCTCACTGTGTTTTTGACCACTCGTTATTGGTTTTATTCTGGTGAGAGATGTTGAATACGGCGGTTTGGGATTTCCCGCCGTAAGGCACTTAACGAGATTGATCTGAGTGACCCTTGTTCCCCTTATCATCATATCTGGTAGCACGAGTGCATTTCAGAAGGTATGCCCACTTGGATCTCGATGGGTCCCACAGTACTTTAAAAGGATGATTTTCAGGAAAACTGGTAAACAGAGGTTTGTTTTTAAGAAAAATACTTTAGAATACTTTAGTAATGGCTGATGACATCGAAGCATTCATAGAGTTCATGCGTGTTGAGCGTAACGCCTCTGAGCGGACGCTAAGAAACTATAGCCATGCTCTGAATGCCTACCTTGATTGGCGTGGAAATATATTTTCAAGCTGGTGGGATGAGACGGCCGATGAATACCGTGGATATTTGTTTGTATTGATGAAAAAGGAGATGGCACGGTCGACGATTCGGTTGCGTTTTGCGGCACTCCGGTCGTTCTACAAATATCTGGTTCACCGTCGTGGCCTGAGAGTGAGCCCGCTCGCAGAAATACAGCTACCCAAAGCGGAGAGAAAACTGCCAGTTGTACTCAGTCTAAAACAGATGGAGGAGCTTCTGGTGATGCCGCTCAAGATGGAACTCGATAAGCGCGCGCAGCCGTGGCAACCGCTGCGTGATGTCGCAATCCTTGAGCTGTTTTATTCCAGCGGTCTACGAGTCTCTGAGCTGGTCGCGCTCGATGTGCGGGACGCAGATTTTTTATCTGAGACACTGCGGGTGGTGGGCAAGGGGAATAAACAACGTATTGTGCCAATCGGATCGCACGCGATGAAAGCAATTCAAAAATACCGAAGTGAGGCAGAGGTGCATGATGGCCCACTTTTTATCAATAAAAACAAAGACCCAAACAAACGCCGACTGAGCGCGCGCGCCGTACAGATGCTGTTAAATAAATACATACTTGCGAGCGGCATAGGGATTGCGATCACACCCCACAAGTTACGTCACACATTTGCTACGCACATGCTCGATTATGGTGCGGACTTGCGTAGTGTTCAAAGTCTATTAGGTCACTCCTCGCTCTCTACTACGCAAATTTATACACACGTTACTAAGGAGCGCTTACGCGAAGCGTATGATGCGGCGCACCCGAGGGCTGATGAGTAACTTATTTGTTGTTTACGATTGATTCCAGCGAGCCAGCACTATTTTCAAAAACGATAATAGTCATGAGGCCCCGATGTGGTAGTTGTGGATTTACACAGAAGGCTGTGCTCATTGCATCGGTCATAATGGCTTTATCTGTAATGACGGTAGCCGAGATGCGTTGAGTCAGGCCGAGGCCGGTAGTTGGGCTGACAACGTGAGAGTATCTTTTGTCTGCGATAGTAATTGATTGATGAAGATCACCAGAAGTTGAGATAGCGCAGTTAGATTTTATCAAAGTTTTTGGCGTGATGGTATAGTTGGTGTCGAGTGTTTTCAGAGTGACCTTCCACCCGTCTTTATTGGGTGGGGGATCGCCCAGTAGAACTTCACCACCCGCAATGATTGATACTCGGTTTATCCCTCGATCTTTAAAAATTGAGAGCATTCCATCTGCTGCATATCCTTTGGCAATACCTCCGAGATCAAGGCGCATGTTATCTACTAGCTTGGTGACCGAGCGCGACTGAGGATCAAGTCTCAGTTTTTTCCACCCACTTGCGGCTTTTGCCACAGCTATACTCTCCTTGGTTGGAAGAGAGTTTTTTTTGCGTGCAATACGCCAGTTAAAGCAATGCCATCCGAGCGTAGGATCGTAAGCGCCGTCAGTTTGTTCCGCTATGTAGAGCGCGCTGTTAAGCACGTCAAATAGCATTGGGCTGCAAGAAAATGGTTTATTGGTAGACGCGGCATTGAGCTGCATGAGTTCGCTAGTTACATCGTAGTCGGAGCATGTGCGGTTGACCTCTTCGGCATATTTAAAAGCCGCTCTGGCGGCAGTATCAGCCTTCTCTTTATTGTCAGCAAAAAGCACGATGGAAAATCGGGTGCCCATTATCGGCTGATGATAGGTATATTTTCCCAATGATATTCTAGCATTCAGCGCAGGTTCTTTGTCACACTGTGCTAGCATGACGATACCAATGAGGAAAAAGGCGTGTCGAAACATCTGACCTACGGGTTAACAGTACCAAAAATTCGGTCTCCAGCATCACCTAGGCCGGGAAGTATGTAACCTTGTTTGTTAAGACGGTTATCCAGTGCTGGGTAGTAAACTGAAACATCTGGGTGGGCGTTATTCATGGTTTGCAAACCTTCAGGAGCTGCAACGAGGCAGGCAAATCGAATATGCTTTGCGCCATTATTTTTAAGTTCTGAAATGGCAGCTGCGGCAGACCCCCCGGTCGCGAGCATCGGGTCAATCACAATCACATCGGCATGGTTTAATACGGTTGGCGCCTTAAAATAGTAGCTTCTTGGTTGAAGAGTCTGTTCATCACGCTCCATACCAATATGTGCCACGGAGGCAGTAGGGAGCAGGTTTAGAAAGCCGTCGAGCATTCCCAGACCTGCACGCAGAATAGGAACCAGCACGATCTCACGTTCCAGTTTTCTGCCGGTTGTGACTTCCAGAGGTGTTTTAACCTCTACAGACATGGTGAACAGGTTTTCAGTAACAGAAGGAACCATCATTTGCGCTATTTCGCGCACATATGTCCTGAACTCACTGGTTGGGCAGTCACACTGGCGAAGGCGTGCCATGCGGTCGTCAATGACTGGGTGCTGAATATGTTGGTTCATTGTGGTAACCAGCATGTCTGATTGAGCATTGCAATCAAGAGGGAAAGCTACCCAGGAAATATATGAAAATGATGGAATAAACACCAGGTAAGCGCGTATTATTATGGAAATTTAACTGCTTCAATCTGCGCTAGATTCAGTCGACTTAATATCATATGAAAAGAGTAACCGTTTTTTTTATCGGAATAATTAGTGTTTTAGTGCCTGCGTTTGCAGATTCCGTTGAACTACCCAGCACCGTTCTTACGTATAGTAATCGACCACTCGGATCGCCGGATGAACCACTGCTTCTGCGAACGTTTATGCCGGATCCCGGTATAGGTGCTGGCGTGTTAAGCCGCCATGATCGGAGTGCTAAATCACCCAAGTATAATGTTAAAAAAGGAAGTGACGCATCAGGCGAATATAAACCGATTGATGGACTGCCCGCAGCCATAGGCGTGAATTACGGCAGTGTGCTTTCCTACTGCTGGGACACGGTTGAGTGCCGACTTCTCTATTCTTGGAACAATGGCTTTTTGGATATGCAGAATTACTGGGGTGACACTCAGCGTGGTAGCCGCCGGTCGTATGGATATGTGCCCAGCCTTGTGGGCAGCCTGTTTTACATGGCGAGGGGCAAGCATCCATTGCAGATCGATGGCCAAAGCCTTTCTGATCTGCCCGAGCCTGTGAAGTTCTGGGGTTACACCAAGTCGGGAAAACGTATCATGTTGAAATATGCTGCTGGTGATGCTGAGATCGTGTGTGAGATAAGTTCGGGCAATGTGGAGCATACATTGGAGATTCGTTATTTAATGAAGGGGAAAGGCAAGCTGAGTTATCAGGTTGGTCTAGCTGGGCACAACGTGAAAAGGGAGTCTGAAGTAGAGTTGTTGGTGACAATTCAGGGCACAAAAATTGCACAGTATGATGGCTCGCCTAATAAAAACCTGCTCAAGGGCGGTGTGAATGCTGATTCCGGCAAACGTGTATTCGCAGCAATGGCGTGTGTTACCTGTCACTCACTTGATGGGTCAAAAAGTCACGGGCCTAGTTTGCTGGGCGTGTATGGCAGCCAACGAAAAATCAAAGGTATAGAAAACCCCGTGGATGCTGATGATGCTTATATTTTAGAATCCATCCGCAACCCTAACGCAAAAGTTGTTCATGGTTTTCCGGAAAATTATATGCCCCCTTATCAGCTGAAGAAAGATGAATACACAGCACTACTGCTTTACATCAAAACCCTCAAAAAATAATCAAATGAATCATTTTAAATATCTTTGGATTAGTGCGAGGCGAGTTGTTATTGGCTGCCTAACAATTATTTATTCGATTGCGTATGCCGAAGATAGCTGGAAAGTGGAAACCGTTGCGCTTCCGGCAGGATTACCCCCTGAAGTGGGTGCTGTGAAATTTGATTCAGAAGGGATGCTCTACGTGGCGTTGCGGCGGGGTGATGTTTTGATGGCGAAGCCGGTTGCTGATGCCCAGAAATTCCATTGGAAGCATTTTGCCTCGGGTTTTCACAACGCTTGCGGAATGGAAGTTGTTAAACCAGGGCACTTAATTATCAGCCAAATGCCTGAGCTTACCGAGGTGAAGGACACCGATGGTGATGGTACAGCAGACAGCTACCGCACGATGACCGATGCATGGGGGGTCAGTGGCAACTATCATGAGACCAACGAAATTTGCCCTGACGGACATGGTGGCTATTACATTGCGGTCGGCACGGCATCATACAACGGGCCGACATTTCACCATGTGCGAGGTAAATACTCCAAAATTGGCCGGCGTGGTAGAAACTTCTCAGGTGTAGAATGGAAAGGCTGGGTGATGCATTATAGCAAAGACGGTAAAGTTACTCCATTTGCCAGTGGTTTCCGAATGCACAACGGGATCATGCGTGATTCCAAGGGGAACATATGGTGCGGTGATAATCAGGGTGATTGGCGCGCAACAACTCCGCTCTACCATGTTAGAAAGGGCAATTTTCACGGACATCCATCTAGCCTTATCTGGGACCCGGATTGGCCTGAAGGAAAAGATCCGCTCAAGATGTCGCTGAAGGAAATTGATGCCATGCGCACGCGACCTGCTGTCCTAATCCCGCATAAAGAAATGAACCGATCCGCGAGTGAGCCCATTGAAATTCCTACAGGCTTCGGTCCATTTGCAGGGCAGATTCTGATTCCAGATAATAACGGCAATAGGATTACTCGAGTCATGTTAGATAAGGTTAATGGAGAGTATCAAGGATCGTGCACCCATTTTATCAATGGCAAAGGGTTGCTCTCGGGGGGGAACCGCGTTGTGTTTTCAGCCGATGGAAAAACGCTTTATACTGGGCACACCGTGCGCGGTTGGGGGAAGCCGGCTGAGGGTGTACAAAGAATAACGTGGAGTGGTAAAACACCATTTGACGTACAAAACATAGCGTTAGAAAAAGTTGGGTTTACACTCAAACTTACTAAAGAGCTGAGCGACTTAGCCACTACCGCATGTAGTGTGCGCTCCTTCCGTTATGAATCCAAGTGGAGTTATGGTGGGCCGATGCTCGACCAGCGTGATGAGAAAGTTACGCTTTTACTTGCCAATGCGGATACGTTGAAGATCGATGTGCAAAAGCTCGAGCCTCTTCGTGTTTACCAAATCACTCTTGATGGACTGAGTTCCAGAGAGGGGGAGTTGTTAGTAAATAAAGTTTATTACTACACGCTTAACGAACTAAAAAAAAGTTAGTGCAGAGCACTTATTTTCCGAGTTGTTCACGCAACCACTCAGGAAATCCTTGCTCATTTGGTGCGACTTTACGTAAGTGTGCGAGTGCCCGTTCTGTGGTAGTATCTTCGGCTTGAGTGATACGACGGGTAAATTCGATGTCATCTGGCAGTAAAACGTCGTTGGTTGTGAGGGCGCAGGCGCGGGCGATAGTATTCTCAAGTTCACGTACATTTCCTGGCCACTTATGGCATTTGAGATGTTCTGTTGCTTCACTGCTTAGTTTGACTGGTGTCATGCCGTTGCGTTTGATGGTGAGGCGCAGAAAATGATCGGCCAGCAGTGGAATGTCTTCTGCGCGTGCACGGAGCGGAGGCAAGTGGATTTCCACCACGTTGAGCCGGTAAAAAAGGTCCTCTCTGAAGTTCCCACAAGACACCTCTTCGGCGAGGTTTTTATTAGTGGCCGCAACAATACGAACGTCTGATTTGTGGGTTTCATTGCTGCCCACTCGGGAGAATGTTCCATCTTGCAAAACACGAAGGAGTTTCACTTGAACTGGAGTGGGCATATCGCCAATCTCATCGAGAAATAGAGTGCCTCCGTCGCATTGCTCGAACAAGCCTGCGCGCTGTTGGATGGCACCAGTAAAAGCACCCTTCTCGTGGCCAAAAAGCTCAGATTCTAATAAGTTTTCGGGAATGGCACCGCAATTAATGGCAATGCACTGGCTCTTGGCGCGCGGTGAATACTCATGAATTGCGTTGGCGACGAGTTCCTTGCCCGTGCCGCTTTCGCCAGAAACTAAAACTGGAGCATCTGTGCGGGCAACGCGCCCGACAATTTTAAAAACGTCCTGAAGCGGTCGTGAATTGCCGATAATTTTTACCCGTCCATCGATTGTATGACCAATCTTTTCAAGATCACTGGCAGTGCGGCGCTGCTCAAATGTTTGAAGTGTACTTTCTACAATGGGGCGTAATTCGAATGTGAGGGACTCTTTACGCAGAATATCATGTGCTCCAAGCTGAGTGGCTTCAATGATTTGTGATGTTGTGGGGAACCCTGCTGTCAGAATCACCATAGTTCCCGGGTGAGCAGTGCGAATGCGACTTAATAAAGCTAATCCATCAAATGGCTGAAGTGCAATGTCAGCAATGACCAGATCTACAGCCGTGGTATCGCAGACCTTAACTGCTTTCTCGGCGTGGTCACATCGTAAGATACGTAGCCCGTCGGCTAGAAGGTGCTTGGTTGCCCACTCAAGGTAGTCGAGATCTGGATCAACAAGAAGTAACGTTTGTTCTGGTGGAGTTTCTGACACAAGAGTTAGGAAAAATAGTGGTTAGACTGCGCCGAATCGGCGGTGACGACGTGCGTATTCATCAATTGCGGCACGTAGATCAGCATTCTTGAAGTCAGGCCAAAATTTAGGGCTGATGACGATTTCCGAATAAGAAATCTGCCAAAGAAGGAAGTTGGAAATACGTAGCTCGCCGGATGTTCGGATAAGCAGGTCGGGATCAGGAATATCCTTGGTGTATAAGTGTTCAGAAAATACTTCGTTATTAATACTAGAGGGATCAATTTCACCAGCGGCAGCTTTGGTGGCTAGCTCGCGGGCTGCTGCAGTGATTTCCTCACGTGATCCGTAGGAGAGAGCTAAAATAAGCTCTAGCCCGGTATTTTCAGTAGTGCTCGCAATTGCACGATCAATTTGCTTACGACACTTAGGCGGTAGTTCAGCAAGATTTCCTATGGCGCGAAATCGGACGTTCTGCTTTAGCATTTCTGGCAGCTTTTCTCGTAGAAATCTTTCCAGCAGGTTCATTAGTGCGTTGATCTCTTTCTCTGGACGGCTCCAGTTTTCTGAGGAAAAAGCAAAGAGGGTGAGATGGTCAATCTTGAGCTGGCAGCAAGTTTCTACGGCTTCGCGCACAGACTCCGCACCTGCGCGATGACCTTCGGCACGCGGAAGTCCGCGGGCGTTTGCCCATCTACCATTGCCATCCATAATGATAGCGATATGGCGAGGTGTTTCGTTACTTATGTCCATGTGCGATAATACGTCCTAAATGCCACACCATTGTGATCATTGTGATCTCTTTGCGCAAGTCTGTAGGCGTTTAACTGACTAACTTTGCTATGAGGAGAAGATCCGACGCTTAGTCTTTTTCACAATAAGACCCATGATTGCCGCTGCAAAAGTCCATGAGATCAGTGGGTCGCAGAGCCTGGCGGTTGTTTCCATATTTGGGAGTTCCATCCAAATGAATAGTGGAGCAGAAGCGGTGATACCGGCGAAAAGACCAAACAGAAGCCCAACCACCAGCTTCGATATATAATGGCTTCGCCGCGCCATAATAATGGCCAGAATCAATGCTAGAAATAAGTTTGCACCAAAGTTCAGTACCAATGGCCTTATCATACTTCTGCCATCAATTTGTTGAGG
>DPWT01000090.1 GCA_003527555.1 Verrucomicrobiales bacterium
ATGGTGGTTAACTGTGCCGCTCTCTCTCCCCAACTACTAGAGAGCGAGTTGTTTGGACACGAGAAAGGGGCATTTACAGGTGCTACACAAAGACGTATTGGCAGATTTGAGCAGGCCAACGGCGGCACTCTATTTCTTGATGAAATCGGTGAAATCGATCAAGCGACGCAAGTAAAACTATTGCGCGTACTCAGCGAGCGGACAATTGAGCGTGTGGGCTCCAACCAGTCAGTTGCGGTCGATGTGCGAGTGATCACCGCGACCAACAAAAACCTCAGACAACAAGTCAGCAAAGGCAGATTTCGCGAGGATCTCTTTTTTCGCCTCAATGTAGTGAGCATTCCAGTCCCTCCGCTGAGAGCACGCAAAGAAGATATCATATTACTGACACAAGCTTTCTTGAGGGAGTTTTCAACCGAGAACTCTAAAGAGCTCAAGCCGCTTACCGATGAGGCTTTGCAACTACTTAGGTCCTATTCCTGGCCTGGCAATGTGCGGGAGCTTAGAACCTCTATCGAGCATGGTGTGGTCATGTGTAATGACGCCCGTATCGGCGTCAAACACTTACCTCATTTCTTGTCATTGGATGCGTTAAGATCACCCAGCTTGCCCACAGCTAATGAAAGTTATCAGGAAAAGGATGAAAAGTCTCTTGCCACGGACGAGCAATTCAACTTGCATGTGCTGGAGCAGCAAACAATTGAGCGCGCTCTCACGCACACAGGCAATAACCGAACTGATGCAGCACGCCTTCTTGGCATTAGCCGTCGGACTCTGCAGCGTAAGCTCAAGCAGACTTCCTAGCACCCCCCCAACAAAATCCAGCACATCCATGAGCACCCCCCAAAACTCAGGCTCCGCCTACGACCCAGCAAAAATCATACGCCGCGCTATTTTCTTTGTTTGCTTGCTGGGGCTATCCACCATTTCCCTCTACTTCACATTCCAAGGTCTATCCTCACCGCGCGCGATGGAACAAGCTCAGATTGGACGTGAAATAGCGCGTGGTAATGGATACACGACAAAGGTGATAAGACCGGTTGCCCTCTGGCAAATGAAAGAGGAGTCAGAGGATTACCCGAGTTTAGAAAGCCTCCCCGATACCTATCACGCACCACTGAACCCATGTATTTATGCTGCAGTGCTCAAGGCGGCCGATGTTAGTGATAGTAAAACATGGCGCATGCCACCTCAATCAAATATATACCAACTCGACCGTGTCATCGCCCTCACCTGTGTTATTTTCTTCCTTGTTTCCATTGGCGTGAACTACCTTTTAGTAGCTAGAATTTTTGACACTAATATTGCTGCAACCGTCGCACTGCTGATGCTTTTTTGTGAACTCATGTGGAGTTTCTCCCAATCGGGTTTGCCCCAGATGCTCATGCTGATGTTGTTCTCATGCGCTATGTTCTTCACATGGCGTGCTGTGGAAAACACCGAAGAAAACCGTTCTGCTCTCACACCCATTTTACTCTCAGGCATATTTATGTGTCTGCTCGTATTGACCCACTGGATCACTCTATGGGTGTATGTTGGGTATGTAATCTTTGCTGCTGTTTACTTCAAACCGCGTGGAATCATAGCAGCCCTGTTGGTGGGTATACTGGCTGTTTGTGTAATTCCCGTTGTTTACTTCTTGTATGTCAGCCCCACAGGCAGTGCATTTGGCACCGCTTATTATACGATCCACGATGGTCTGGGATTGTCTCAAGACTCAATCATGCGCTCGCTATCACCCGCGGGCGAAGACCTTGGATTACAAGGCCTATTGCTAAACATTCTTGCAACCTCACTTCGCCAAATTTCTGAGCTACACAACAACTTGGGTGCCATTCTCGTTGCCCCACTGTTTTTTGTCGCTCTTCTGCATCCTTTCAAACGCGCTTCTCTGGCGTCATTCCGTTGGCTGATCCTAATAATGTGGATTTTCGCAAGTCTTGGTATGTCAATCTATGGACTCCGTAATGAAGCCATGGATCCAAACCAAATACACATCCTTTTTGCTCCATTAATGGCCGCTTATGGACTCGCCATGGTCTCCATCTTATGGGCACGACTTGACCTCCCACAGTCGATGTATGCCCTGAGAAATGCACATTTAATAGGTATTGTCGCTATCAGCGCTGGCCCCATGCTGTTGTCAATACCTCAGGACATCAAAAGAGGTCTGCGCGCCGATGGTTATGGTGGGTTTCCTCACTGGCCTCCATACTTGCCCAGTGTTTATAACCGCACATTGGCAGATAATACTGATCCCAACGAGATCGTGATTAGCGACACTCCCTGGGCAGTTGCATGGTATGCTGATCGCATGTCTGCTTGGCTACCTCAAAATTTAGACCAAATCGAAGAAATCGAGAGTATAGCCAGAACTCAACAAACCCCAGTAAGCTCGATCCTCATCACGCCTTATTCTTATGCCAGTGGTAATATACTAAAGTCAGTCGGAAGCAACAACGCACCCTATGGTAAACTCTACCCGCTGGTGATGGGGTCGTGGGGATATCAAGGCAATGCAGCAAATTTTGTCGACACCCACCCCAACTTCAGACCCCTATCACAACGTTACCCTCACAAGCAACCTCTTTACTCATATGGGCAAATCATGCTTTATTCGGCTCGCCCGATCTCAGGATCATCTGATTAGATATCTTCATTGCCATGCCAGCCAAAAAATCCACAAAAATGCCTAGCTTCGAGCAATCCCTCGATGAACTGGAGGAGATGGTCAACACCATGGAATCCGGGCAACTCGCATTAGAAGAGCTCATCGCATCCTACGAACGCGGCGCCAAGTTAATCAGCCATTGCGAATCTGTGCTTGATGGCGCACGCAAACGGCTCGAACTCATCACTCTCAAACCCAAGCCATCTGAAGATGGTAACGACCAATCTAAACCTGAGATCTCTGACATAAAAGACGACTCTCCCACTACTTCCAATGACGACGAAATCCGGCTCTTTTGAATTACCCGAACTTCTATCACAAATTAATGGTCCAGACGATGTTAAGGCATTGCCCGCGGACAAACTTGATGACTTGTGTGAAGAAATCCGGCACACCCTCATTCACTCTCTGTCAAAAACTGGGGGACACTTAGGCCCAAACCTTGGGGTAGTTGAATTAACAACTGCACTGCATCGGGTTTTCGATAGCCCGACAGATAAGTTTCTACTTGATGTATCTCATCAGGGATATGTACACAAAATGCTCACTGGGCGAGCCGACCGCATCAACACCATTCGGACACCAGATGGCTTGAATGGATTTCTATTACGTACTGAATCAGAACATGATTGCTATGGCGCAGGGCACGCTGGCACCGCACTCTCAGCGGCACTTGGAATGGCCTCAGCACGTGACTTAAAAGGCGATAACAACCACGTTGTCGCCGTTGCTGGTGACGCTGCATTTACCTGCGGCCCCACACTTGAAGCACTCAACAACATCGCTGAAACCACCAAAAAATTCATCGTTGTTCTCAATGATAATGAATGGTCAATCGATCGCAACGTCGGCGCTATTGCCAAGTATTTCAACGCACTCCAGACACACTCAACATTCTCATCCGTACGCCACAAGGCAGCTGAATTCGTAGAGAAAATCGGTGGTAAAGGTGTGCGTAAAATTGCCCACAAAATAGAGCGTAATGCCAAAAATCTCATCTTGCCCAACGTTCTTTTTGAAAAATTCGGCTTAAGATATTACGGGCCCATCGATGGCCACGACCTGCCACTGCTCATACGCACTTTTGAATATCTCAAAGAACAGGACGAACCAGTCATCCTGCACATCATCACTGAAAAAGGGCGCGGATACAAACCAGCACTGGAAAATCCAGGTAAATTCCACGGTCTCGGCACATACAAGATCGAAGACGGCTCGACCGCCGCGACTGATAACCCCACTTACTCCGAACTTTTTGGCCGCGCAGTTACCGACTTTGCCAAAAAAGATGAGAAAATAACCGCTATCACCGCAGCTATGCCCGGCGGCACCAAGCTTGAGATTTTAAAGAAAGAAATTCCTGAACGCTATTTTGATGTGGGCATCGCCGAGGAACACGCAGCTCTATTTGCCTGCGGTCATGCCACCCAAGGCCTTCGCCCGTTTCTTGCCATATACTCAACCTTCATGCAGCGTGCCATCGACATGATCATGCACGACATTGCACTGCAGAATCTACCTGTCAGAATGTGTATGGATCGCGGTGGCCTATCTGGAGACGACGGGCCAACACATCATGGTTTGTTCGATATTGCCTACCTGCGTGGCGTTCCCAATATCACACACATGCAGCCAAAGGATGAAGATGAATTTATTGATATGCTCTGGACCATGGCAAACCACGATGACGGTCCAACAGCCATTCGTTATCCACGCGGTGCGGGCGTAGGTGCTAAACCAAAAGAGAAGCCCGCCTTGCTGGAAATAGGCAAAGGCGAAGTCCTACAAGACGGCACCGATATTGCCATCCTTAGCCTTGGCCACATGTATGAAATTGCCATTGAAGCAAAAGATAAGCTGGAAGCACTCGGGCACTCGGTCGCACTTATCAACCCGCGTTTCATCAAGCCCCTCGACGCTAATCTCATCATCGAATACGCTCAAAAATGTAACGTAGTGATAACAATGGAAGACCACGTCCTAAATAACGGATTTGGATCAAGCGTCATTGAACTTCTTAATAAAGAAAAAGTGAATACTCCAGTTGAACGCATCGGCTGGCCAGATGAATTTGTCGATCACGGAAAAGTAGAACAACTACGCGAGCAACATGGGCTTACTTCTGATAACGCTGTTTCTCTCGCTACCCCATATTTCGAGTAAATAATCTATCTTTTTACATTATCATTTGAGTGTGGCTCGTAATGGGTCATAATCATGACATATCGGAC
>DPWT01000160.1 GCA_003527555.1 Verrucomicrobiales bacterium
CAAGCCCGCAAAGATGAACAGGATTGAGATTAAAACAGTAGTAATTCCAAACATCCGGATAAGCTTATTTTTGCGTTTTTCTTTAGATAGCTGCTTGTCTCGCATGAACTATATTGTAGCGAGTCATCCGTGACACTCAATCGTTAATGAAGTATGAATATTAGAGTCTTGCAACCCACAGCAATTACAGAGTAATTAAAACCATGTTTCTCACTGTCATTAGCAGTATCTGTCTGATCATTTTGGGTTTTAGTGGTTTCTTCGGCTGGGATCGCATGAACGTGGATGGCACACCCGCCGAGATGCTTATGCCAGTCTTCTTTGGTGGCGCACTCATCATATGTGCGGCATTTGCTCGTCAACACTATCGTCATGGCCTCTACGGCGGCTTGATCATCGCGTTACTTGGCGTGGTCTCTGCTGTAATCAGAATCTATCAATATGAGGGATTTACTAGTTTCGTAATGCCCAAAACACAACTCATCATGGCGATGGGAGGTATTTGCTTGATGCAAATATTGATATCATGGCGAGCAGTACAGAGCGACAGAAACGATGTAGCTCCGCCGATGTGATAGACGTAATCAACACGCCTCGGATCACAGAAAAGACTCCCACGATTGATCCAAACTGCCCTTCCGTCGGAAACCAAATAGCGGCCGCCACCGTGGAGCCCTCGGTTTGTTGGCAGGATACATATTCGCCTCATGTGGAAGCTTGTTTGCCTTGAGATTATTACAGCTAAAACAGGAAGTAACAATATTATCCCAACGGGTTTCCCCCCCTTTGTCTCGGGGTATGACATGATCCAAATTCAAATCCTTTTCAGCAAACTCACGTTCGCAGTACTGACAAATATGATGGTCACGTAAGAACACATTGTGCCGAGTGAACTTCACTTCCTTAGATGGCAGTCGATCATACACGGCCAACACAATGACTTTGGGGATGCGCATTGCGAAGCTGACCGAGCGAATCGCCTCATCAGCAAGCCCCTTGGCCGATGATTCAAGCCACGAACCAAAATCATGCGTCTGATATTTCATTTCGCCTTCAGGTTCTACCACCTGAGCATGCCCAAGACAAAGCAGCTTAACCGCACGTCTAACAGAACATGTTTGGATGGGTTGCCAGAGTTTATTAAGTACTAAAACGTTGAGGTTCAGCATAGATAATGTGGACTATAATATGAGGACTATTGAGAATACGAATACCTTCGATTATCATGACCGCTATTGATATTCAAGCTGGAAAATTACAGCCCTACTCGCATAGCACTTCACCCAATACCAATCATCTCATTTTCATCTCGCACGACACAACCAAGTTGTTATACCAGCGTCATGAAATCATATGAGCGACTTTGTGATAAGGTGCGTAAAATCTCCCTAGTGAATGATACTGCCAGCGTTTTGAGTTGGGATCAAGAAACCTACATGCCAACAGAGGGTTTGGCATATCGGGCAAAACAGATCGCATGGCTAGCTGGAAATAGTCACAACCTAGGCACCTGCGATGATTTTCGCAAAGCACTCGAAAATGCAGAAAATGAGTCGTTAGACGATACCCAATCAGCCAACATTCGAGAAACAAGGAACCAATTTGACCGGTCATCTAGGCTGCCTCAAGATCTGGTCAAAAAAGCATCTGAATCTGCAACATTCGCCAAAGCCGCATGGGCAGAAGCACGACAAGAATCAGATTTCTCAATGTTTGCTCCTCACCTCGAACGCCTGCTTGATATCGCCCGCGCGAAAGCAGATCTGTGGGGATATGAAGATGAACCTTATGATGCAATGGTAGAGGGTTACGAAAGAGGAACAAAAACAAAAGAGATAGCTAATATTTTTGATTCTGTTACCAACCAACTTACAAACACCGCTCAAGCCGCTGTTGATAAGTCAGCATCCATCTCATCAGATATTCTTGAAGGTGAATGTCCAATCGAAAAACAACAGCTCTTCAATCGAGAAATCGCAGAAGATATAGGATTTGAATTTAACAAAGGACGAATTGACACAACGACACATCCTTTCTGTGTGGGATTGGGCCCCTGTGATACACGCCTAACGACCCGCTACTTGTTGAACGATTTCACATCTTCTGTTTTTGGTGTTCTGCATGAGGCTGGTCATGGTCTCTACGAGCAAGGACTACCAGAAACGCACCACGGATTACCTTCTGGTAATGCAGTATCTCTTGGTATTCACGAATCTCAGTCACGGCTCTGGGAAAACCATATAGGTAGATCTCGGCCATTCTGGACGAAGTGGCTACCACGTGCCCAAGAACTGTTTCCGCACCTAGCAGCAATCGACCTCGACACCTTTTTAGGTGCAGTCAATCGAGCAGAAAAATCTTTTATTCGTGTCGAAGCCGATGAGGCAACCTATGACCTGCATATTCTATTAAGATTTGAAATTGAACGGGCGATGATGAACCAAGAAATTCAAGTCGCAGAGATACCGGACATTTGGAATCAGAAGTTCGAAAGCCTTTTCGGCACTAGACCGCCAGACGATGCTAACGGCTGCTTACAAGATATTCACTGGGCAATGGGCGGGCTTGGATACTTCGCCACATACACGTTGGGCAACTTCAACGCCGCCCAGTTGTATAACTGCGCGATGAAGGACACACACATTTCTAGCGCCTTCGAACGAGCTGACTACTTACCCATGTTAGAGTGGATGCGCGAAAAAATTCATTCCAAGGGTAGCGTCTTGTTACCACAAGAATTGATGCTAGATGCCACGGGAGAAAAAACTAACCCGCAACACCACATCGATCACCTGAACGAGAGGTTTGTTTGATCACTCAGTGCCCGGGACAACTGCTGTCTGTGGGAGCATCCGCAGCCTCATCTATCTTTGTGATCAATCCATTCTCAGCAA
>DPWT01000276.1 GCA_003527555.1 Verrucomicrobiales bacterium
TTCCAGAGTTTTGCAAGCTAGAGATATTTCATGTTGTGCCTCTCCAAACCTATGTCATCATACATCCGCCGGGCATGATAGCCGGATAGTATTTATGCAGAAAAAGATTATTATTATAGGTGCAGGGCCAGGAGGCCTCACCAGTGGCATGATCCTAGCACATCGTGGTTATGACGTAACCATCTTAGAAAAGGCAGGTGTTATTGGCGGCCGAAATGCCCCCATACAGGCAGGTGATTATACATTTGATACAGGACCAACTTTTCTCCATCAGAAGTTTACACTCGATGAAGTTTTTGCCGAAACAGGGCGCAAACCAGAGGATTACATGGAATTTGTCAAACTCGATCCCATGACCACATTAACCTGGGGTGATGTTTCTCTTGAGACCAGTTTCAATCAGGAAACCATGAAGCAGAACATCGAAGCTGCTTTCCCCGGGGAATCCAAAAACTACGAGCGATTCATGCAGGATCACGCCGCCAAACTCCGCACAATATTCCCATGCTTACAAGGCGCATATCATAAACTAGGCAGCTATTTCAAACCCTACATGCTCAAGGCGCTTCCATACGTAGCAACGACAAAGTCGGTGATGGATGTTCTGGGTGAATATTTTGATGATGAGCGGCTCAAGCTTGCATTCACCTTCCAAGCAAAATACTTGGGAATGTCACCTTGGAACTGCCCAGCACTATTCAGTATTCTCTCATACATCGAATATGCTCACGGAATTTACCACATACAAGGTGGGCTATCAAACATATCAGCGGGTATGGCGAAGGCATTCGAGGAAGAAGGCGGAAAGTTAATGCTCAACACAGAGGTTAGCGAAATTGAGTACAACGGCGATCGTGCAGCAACCGTCAAACTAGTGAATGGGGAGACCATGAACTGTGATGATCTGATTGTTAATGCCGACTACGCCCATGCTCGCTCAACCATCTTTGGAAAGAAAAACGAAAGCCGCGAAAGCTTGCTCAAGAAAAAGTATTCATGCTCTACCTACATGCTCTATCTCGGACTGGATAAAATCTACAAAGACGAACCTCACCATCACGTTCTGTTTGCAAACGATTACCATCAAAACTTACGAGATATTCAAGACGAACGTAAAGTTTCCGATGACATGTCGATCTACATCAGGAACTCAAGTGTGACTGATCCTACAGTCGCTCCAGATAGTCATTCACAGCTCTACATCCTTGTTCCGACAATTAATAATCGCCACGGTCACCCTTGGGAAGAAAACCAACAAGAATACCGAGAGAAAATACTAGACCGTATCGAAAAACAAACGGGCATGAAAGATCTTCGAGATCACATCGTTGAGGAGCGTTGCATTACTCCGCAAGGCTGGGAAGATGCTAACATTTTCATCGGCGCCACCTTTAATCTGGCCCATACCATGAGTCAGATGCTCTACCTACGACCTCAAAACAAGCTGAAAGGCTTTGAAAACATCTACCTGGTAGGCGGCGGCACACATCCAGGGAGCGGGCTCCCCACCATCTACGAGAGCGCCCGTATATCTGCAAACCTCATTTGTGAGTCTCATGGCAAAGATAGAAAACGTATAGATTTTGCCACGGATCTCCTCAACACAGCCGTCTAATAAGATTGTCATATGATCCGTAAATTTGGGCTCGCCATACTCCTCGTAACAGGTCTGATCACGCAAGGCTGTGGCAAAGAGAATCATCCCACGAAAAAGTCACCCAAGAGCAAACCAGCACTTTATCTAGATTGGCACAACAAGTGTCTCGATGGCAAAACCAAGGATATCGATGCACAGATTGATAATTTTGAAGCGCAAATCAAGGCTGACCATGATGATAATCTAGCAAGAGTTTATCTCGGCAGCGCATGTGCTCTGCGTGCCAAAGAAAGTTTCTGGGGACCTACGAAGCTGAAGTATTTAAACCGCGGTAATGAACTTATGGATGCCGCCGTCAAAAATGCCCCAGATAACCCACGCATACGCATGGTGCGAGCCATCGGATATTACAAGATGCCTAAACGCTTTGGTAAACGCCCAACAGCCGTTGCAGATTTTGAAAAATTACTAGCTGTTGCTGAAAACAAACCCTCGTCCCTGCAGACCAACGAATGGCAAGTTGTTCTGTATTTCGCCTCATGCGCATTCAAGGAGGAGAGTCACAAAGATGCCAATAAGGCAAAAAAGTTGTGCCATCAACTTGCGCCAACATCGAAATATGGCAAGCTTACAGCAGAATGATCTATTATCTAGAAAGAAACCAAGAACTCAACTGCACACTAGATCAAGCTTGGGATTTTTTTTCGACACCACGTAATCTTGAGCGACTCACACCAAAGTCCATCGGATTCAAAATCACCCACTGCAAATCTAAAAAAATTCATGTAGGCCAAACGATTGGTTACAAAATTAAAGTTGCTCCCTTCATCTGGGTGACATGGTTGACAGAAATCACCCATGTCGATGCGCTGAAGTCATTTGTGGACGACCAACGCGTAGGCCCATACAAGATTTGGCACCATACCCACAGCTTTGAGGAGCGCGACGGCAAAGTGCAAATGACTGATCAAGTGACTTATGTCATGCCATTTGGCGTCATTGGCACCATAGCACATGCAGTTTTTGTCAGAAAGCAACTCAATCATATCTTCAATGAACGTAACAAACTTTGTGCTGAGATATTTAGCGCAAAAACTTCTTCAACATCTTGATCCTACCCCCATACGGCGGCATTAGCTCAAACATTTCTGGTGCCCATGTCGGTCGATTGACCACGGCTCGCTGGTAGCTGAATGCTTCAACTCCTGTCTTACCACGATAACGCCCATAACCACTGTCACCCACACCGCCAAATGGGATATTCAGGTTTGATCCCTGTTTCATTGTATCATTAATACATACCCCACCTGATGGAATAACCCGCATCAGGAGGTTTTGCATCGCACGGTTTGTACTGAAAATATAAAACGCAAGCGGAGATCCATAAGAAGACAAACGCCTGAGCAGGTCAACTTCAGCGTTGAATGTTACAACTGGTAAAATTGGCCCAAAGATTTCTTCTTTCATGCAATCATCGTCCCACTGCGCATCGGGAACTAGACGCGGAGCAAGTCGTAATTCTTCAATATCATCTTCACCAAAAATAAGACAATCCTGAGGAAGCATCTTCTCCAATCTACAAAAATGCCTCTCGTTAATAATGCGTGCCATTTCTGCATTCCAGGGAACAACCTTAAGTAATTCCTGCATGGCTGAAATCAATTCGTCTTTCACCTCAGCTGATACTGCTACAAAATCGGGTGCAAAACACGTTTGCCCACCATTGAAAAA
>DPWT01000083.1 GCA_003527555.1 Verrucomicrobiales bacterium
CTAGGAATTTGCTTTTTGGGTGAGGTGGTCGGAGGGGCTTTCATGGGGTGATAAGGGGGTTGCGGGGGGAAAGAGGGGTGGTGGGTAAAACTGAAACGTAGAAAGTTGAAATTCTGAAATGGATCAGGCTCCGGAGATGCACGGAATGGGGCTGAGGGAGCGGTTCTTGGGCAAAAACCATTCAACGCGAATGTAATCCCCTTACCCGCCGTGCCAAGGAGATTCTTCGCAGCGGGATTTTTGAATGATGTTGTAAACGGGGGTTATGTGGGATCGAGAACCAGGGTGCGGCCATCTTCGAGTGGGATTTCGGTGGGTTGCCAGGCGGAGCTTTGGTCATACTGTCTGGAATCACCCCCTACAGGCTTCCTTTCCTGATTGAACCAGTTCAGGTCCGGTTCGTCATCTGGGATCCATTCCTTGATCGCCTCCCAGGGTGGCTCGATGGGCTCCATGGTTTCGATGTCGAAGGGCGGCGGTGGCGGGCGGGGAAGGTGGATGACACCTTCCCAGAGGCCGTGTAGGCGGAGAAAAAATTCGATCTCACCGGGTCGCAGGTGGGTGCGCACGGGCTTCATGATGCCTTTGCAGCAGGAGCATTGGAGAGGATCGCCACCCCAGACCTGAAGGATGAGGTCGCGCCAGAGGGGTCGCATGTCGCGGGCCCTGCGTTTGGGTGGGGCGGGGATGAGTAGGAGCTGAATGGGCTTGGGGTGATCGGCCGTGGGTTTTGGTTGTTGTTGGGGCGGGGTGATGGTGATGAAGCCGTCAAGCGGGGCGAGACCACGGGATTTATTGGAGTAGACACCGTAGTAACGGACGGTTTGCTGGCCCTTGGGCGGAAGGTGGTCGATGGCGGCGGCGATGAAGTCGGGGGCTTTGAATATCTGGAAGTTGCGTTTGATGTTGTGGTGACGCTTGGAGCGGTAAATGACGGTTTTGGTGGTGGCGTTCCAGGTGATTTTCTGGAGGGAGAAGGGATGGCGCAGCAAATACTCGGCAAGGCGTTTGCGTCCAGCTGTGTCGTCCGGGGCGATGGGTTCTTCGCCACCATTGTCGATGTTGAAGCCGGAGTGTTTCCATACGAGGAGCTGGTCAAGCTTCCTCGGGCTGATAAGTTTGGCATCGCGCAGGCTGTGGAGGAAGCGGTGACGAAAAAGCTCTATGGTTGGGGCGAGGCTCTCATCCGGCATGCAATGGAAGGTTCCGTCAGGGGCGAAGAGTCCGTCGGCTGCGAGAATGTGAAGGTGGGGGTGAAAAATGAGGTAGTCGCCAAAGGTGTGGACGGCGGCAACGGCACCGATGCGTCCGTCGGGAAGATCGAGTCGTGTGCGGAAGGTATCCTGGAGGGCGGCTGTGGCTGTATGGAAAAGGTGGGTGAGCAGGTGGCGTCGCTTACGGAAAATGCCACGCAGGACTCTGGGGATGGTGAACACGAATTGCCGGTGAGGGACATTATGGCAGACACATGTGGCGATCCAGCCGCTGGCACTGCGGACGCGACGCTGGTGGCAGGCGGGGCAGAAGTGGCGGCGCTTGCATGTGAAGGCGAGTAGTTTTTCGTGACCGCAGTCCGGGCATTGGAAGCGGGTGAAACCGGCAGCGAGGTCGCCGCAGCGGAGAAAAGATTCGACGGTGGCTATGGTGCCGTGACGGAGCGGGCCGAGGGTCTTGCGGTGATGCTGCTCGTAGTCTGTGAGAAAGTCATCCCACCCGTGGTGGACGATTTGCCAGAGGGGCGAGGCACGCGGGCGGCGGGGTTGGTAGACAGATGGCATAGCGTTTGTTCATATGAACAATACCTATGTGGGTCAAGACAGGGACGGAAGTTTCGTTTATCCTGATGATTCGTATTTTGGTGGGATTGCTTCCCTGGTTGAGTCGGTCGAGGTCCGGTTCGTTATCTGGGACTCCTCGCGGAGAACAGGGTTATACATGTCCTGTGCTGCACGATTCTTCTTCTTCTGGACCCGGACGACGACCACGGGGACGACGCCATCAGTCAGGAAATACGGATCAGCTCCGAACATCTTGAGGTGTTGTCGGATGGGAAGACCCGTCCGACGCTCGATCATCATCATCACGACACGGTCACCCACAGGGAGTGCTGGTGTCTCACCAACGCTCACGATAACTGACGTGTCGGCCTTGGCCACCTCTTTGGAGGCATTGACCTCTACTTTCTCTTCCTTCGCCTCGGACTTAACGTCCTCGATTTTGGATGAACTACTCTCTTGAATAGCTTTCTCGACATCTTTCTTGAGAATACGCCCACCGACACCGGTTCCGGCTACATTTTCGAGATTTATGTCGTTCATCTGGGCAAGCTGCCCAGCTACTTCGGTTACTTCTAACTTATTCATGTTTTTTGCACTATTGATTATGTCTTTCTTTCTTAGTCACTTATGACCATTAATTACCTATACCTATGAGAGGATCTCCTTTTCCTGCCCAGATGGACAGATAGTAAACCAGGAATTGCAGTTTACGGGAAATTTAGGGGTCACCTCATAAATATGGGTATGCTTACTGTTCGGAAGGACACGAAAAAGGGGCCCCGAGCGTTAGCTCAGGACCCCTTAAAGGTGTCGGAAATGTGTTGCTCGATCTTAGAATCGAGTGAATGTGGCGAGTTGCTTCTCCTGGATCTTGAGATCCTTCATGATGGGCTCTCTGATTCCGCCCATAGAGGTTGAATCCAGGAAGCCATACAGGTTGAGTGTCAGCGTTTCCGGCTCCCAGGTCCCGTTACCGGAGTCGATATATGCCGCAGGGCGGGTTACATCAGGGAGGCGCTTGATCGAGACGATGGGGCCACGTGGGTGCTCCTACTCCGGTATTTGTATGCTCCGAGTCTCGAATTTGGTGTAGACCCGACTATTGAATTGAGTCCTCCGGGCAGTCTGAAAAAATGGCACAAAAGTGGCACAAACCGCTAGTTTGGGGCTAACAAAAAAGGAGCCGAGAACTGGCATAACTCCTTGATTATTAAAGAAGTGGGCAGGGAAGGATTCGAACCTTCGTACACTTACGTGAGCAGATTTACAGTCTGCCGCCTTTAACCACTCGGCCACCTACCCGTAGGTTGTTTGTGGGCCCCATGCAGGGCGGAATGTGTGATACGTGGCATGCCGTCAGCTGACAAGTGAAAAATCTGAGTCTGATGCGGATTTTTTTCTTTAGGAGAACAGACGCTTGACCGGTGAGCCGTCTTTACCGCCCACCTTAAATGGTCTGCCAGACGGTGAGTGCAGAACGGCTGTGGTATCAATCCCCAAGCCATATGCAATAGTGGCGTTGTAGTCGTGGAGCGTAACACCATTCTTTTTAACACGAGCACCTTTAGAATCAGACTCGCCATACACGGTTCCACCTTTAATCCCACCACCTGCTAGTAAACTAGAAAAGGCCCCTGGATGGTGGTCACGCCCATTGTTATGTTCTTGCACAATATTGGGTGAACGCCCGAACTCCGTACATAATGCAACGATGGTAGATTGAAGTAACCCCTTCGCCTCAAGCTCAATAAGTAGGTTAGCATATGCCTGGTCGAGAACCTGGCAACGTGCCTCTACAGCAGTAAAATTATCATAGTGGGTATCCCATCCACCTAGGTTCACCTCAACAAAACGCACGCCATGCTCCACGAGGCGTCGTGCAAGCAAACAACCTTGGCCGAATGAATTGTTCCCATAAGCTTTTTTTGATGAGCCCGGCTCACGGTTGATATCAAAAGCTTTGAGATCATCGCTGCGCATCAATCTAACTGCCTCCTTGTAGAGTTCATCGTAGGCTTTTGCCTCAGTATTTTTATACTGGCTGTGAAAATCTTTATTGAGAGCATCAGCTAGCTTTAGGCGACGATCGAAGTCCTCTTCACTGACAGAACCTGCACGCACGCTATCCTTGAGCCCTTCATCAGGTCTGCCAAGTGGAACACCAGCATATTTTACACCAAAGAATCCGGCTGATGCATTTGAAGCCCCACCACCAACCGTAACAAACCCGGGAATCTCCGAGTTTTTGCGGCCTTTCATTTTCATAGCCCAACTACCTAACGTTGGATGCACGATGGTAGCTCGTGGAGCATAGGATCGGTGCAGAACATATTGACCGCGATCATGGGCACCATTCTGCGATGTCATTGAACGGATAATACAGATTTTATCCATTACGGCGGCCGTTTTAGGTAAATATTGGCTAATTTGAATACCGTCTGCCTTTGTGCCAATTGCCTCTACGGGGCCTTGCACTTCTTTTTTACTCGGCTTCACATCAAAAGTATCAATGTGGCTCATGCCACCAGACATATTAAGAAAAATGACGGCCTCAGCAGGTTTGCTTTTACCTCCAGAAGTCTGAGCATAGGCGCGGCTGGCAACAGATGCACCAAGCATTGGCGCTAAGCCAACACCAAGGTAAGTCTTGGCTGCATTGGCCATAAATTGGCGCCGTGTAAGTTCGTCTGTATGATTTTTATTCATAGATCAATGGTGGTTTCTGTTAGATTCGATTAAGGGACAAATATAAATTCGCGACTATTGATAAGGGCGGAGATGATATTACGATACCCTGCTTCCCCTCGTGCAGCTATCTCGGATTTCATAAGCTTCATTTCTGATTCATTTGGCGAACGCGAAAGTATGCCAAAAAATAACGCCCTTATACGGTCCGGCACGCTACCTCGCGAGAGTTTGTGAATGTGTGCTTGTTGATTTGCTACTACTAGTTTTTCAACCTGACCGTTAAGCATCGAGAGAACTTGAGTTGCATTTGCCTCCTTGGTTGCAGAATCTAATAGGTTTCGATCAGATTGTCCAAAGATCTGGAGCACGTGGCCTTTGGGTGCAGGTGATGGTAGCTCAGATGCACGAACAACACCATTGAGTGCACCCCGTTTACCCGCACTGCGCATCATCATGCTCATCTTTTGCTTATTACCGCTTTTGCTACTGTTTTGAATCCGACTAAGTAGACTTTGAGCATATTTTTTAAGTTCCTTTGGAGACTTTATCGCTAATACCTCCTTCTGCAGCTGCAGCATATCTAACTCCCCAACAAGCACTGGCTTTCCACCGTAATAGATAGCATTTGATCTACCTCTAGTAGGCAACTTGTCGGGGTTTCCTGCGATCAAAGTAACTAACGAATCCCAGTATTGCTCGGCACTCATTCGTTGGATTTTTCTGCCATCAAAAATCGGTTTTTCTCCCGGTTTTAATTCGCGCTCAGAGGACGCAAAGGCATAGACGCGTGTAAGCAGTAGCGCATGCTGAAATGCCTTGAGGTCGTAGTTTAATGACTTCATTAGGCCGACCAAATAACGTGTGAGCTCAGGAGATGTCGTTTCTTCGGCGGGGACATATTCATCAACAGGCTCGAACAAGGCAGTGCCGATAATACGTTTCCACATCCGATTAACAATGACAGTAGTGAAACGATCATTTTGATCATTAGTAACCCATGAGGCAAAATTTTCCAGTCCATCATCATCGTCTCGGCGCTTGGACATACGCATTGATTTACCAAAACTTTTTTCATGGGGGGTGCGTGCACTAACCCACTCGCCGGGATCCCCATCAGAGTATTGATAGTCATTGGGTAATTTGATTCGACCCGTGCCTGCACCACCTACGCTACCGTAAAATACTTCATCACCGAGGAAACGCATCAGACGACCAAGTGGTGTGCGTTCTGTCTTGGCCTCACGCATATCACGCCAAACAGAATTCCACGGACCTTTATTGATTTCACTTTGACCGTTGGTGAATGCAGCAAGACGGAAAAAATCCATTCTTTCCCAATCCTCAAATGGATCATCGTGGCATTGGGCACACTCCATACGTGTTCCGAGAAATAGGCGCATGGTATTCGACATGTTGTCGAGCGGCATACCTTTGTCGCGAATGTAATACCCCACGGCACCGTTTTCCCATATAGCACCCTGCGCAGAGAGCAATTCACGCGTTAGGTCATCGAAAGGCTTGTTTTCTGCCACTGCATTACGCACCCAAGCCATATAAGGTGCAGCAGTGCGACGGTTTGCAAAGTTTTCCTTAACACGGAGCATATCGATCAGCCAATTAGCCATGTAACTCTTATAGCCTTTTGAATTCATGAGGTAGCGAGCTATAAGAACGCGTTTATTTGGGTCATCTGATTCAAGAAACACACGGGCCTCCTCAACAGTTGGTATGCGCCCGACGGCAAGCAGAAAACTGCGGCGCAGATAAACCGAATCATTCGCATCCTCGGGAACGCTAACACCTTTTTTCTTATAGATTTTGGCAATACGAATATCAATTTGGCGAGCTGCTGCAAGAAGCTGCTCTTCAGTCACTGCCTCTTTTGTTGCACCCCTATCACTATTTGCCTTAGTTTGCGCAGTAACTGACATAGGAAAAATAGCCAAACAGGTTGCCGTGATGTAGCACAACCGCACCATCGTCAGATAATGGAAATCTTTCATAACCAATATATAATGCCCATTTTATGAAAGCATTTCAAATAATTATTAAAAATTTGTATTAATTACTAGCCAATCAATCAATTCATCAGCACTTGCAGCCATAGGTATGGAAACTTTTTCCTTATTGGCAAGGCATCCAAGCCTCTCCGGGACATCAAGCACACCATGTCCCAATTCTTCTGCAATTGTTTCAGAAAACTTCGCCGGATGAGCGGTTTCGAGAATCACAGTGAGGTCTTTGGGGTGCTTCTTAAGCCACGCCTCGGCCGCGAGATAACCCACAGCGCCATGAGGATCGATCACGTAGCCATATTTTTCATATACCGTTCGGATAGCCGCACGGGTTTGGCTATCACTCACAGGGAATCCACTGATCATTGACGTCATACTCTCCCAATCATTACCGAATACCTCCTGCATCCTCGCAAAATTGCTAGGAGCACCAACGTCCATAGCATTTGACAAAGTGGCAACTGAGGGGCGTGGATTATAATCACCCGTC
>DPWT01000117.1 GCA_003527555.1 Verrucomicrobiales bacterium
GAGCTTGGCGTCCTCGGGAAGGTCGTAACTGTACTGGACGCCGCCGTAGGCATCGGCAGTCAGAAGGTTTTTTTTATAAACTTCTGCATTATCCGGGGCGTGGATATGGACCGTGTATTGAGTTCCTGCATAGGTAGAAACATCCTTAAGCTCGTAGCTCGCTTGACGATGCCAGAACTTACCGAACACCTTTTGCTTCGGCTGATAGACAGGTCGGTCAGTGATGCCGAATGCTTTTGTGTTACTGAGGGTGCCGTGATTACGGATGTAGGAGTTGATGCGGCCAAAGCCGAAGAATGCTTGCCCCTTGTCTGACTTGGCGCGTACCATCCACTGGTATTTGTTATCCATCTCACCGTTTTTGATGAAAACCGTGCCGTCCTTGCCGGAGATGCGGGTGGCGGACTTGGTGAGAATATCGTATCTTCTTTCCTTGTCGTCATTTTTTCTTCTGACCTCGTCGAATCCTAGGAACTCCAGTTTGACGTCTGCCACGGGGTTTCCGGTGACGGAATCCGCGACATAGTAGAGCTCGCCATCCTTGATGTCTTTTTTCACCAGCGTCAGGGAATCGATCCAAATGACGGTGTGGGCGGTGACACCATCCTCCAGCTCGGCGGAGATGAGGTAGACGCCGGATTTCTTGGTTGGAATACTGAGTGTGGCACGTGTGTCCCAGTGGTGATCACGTGGCTTGAGATCGTGGGTGCGCTTGCCGACTTCTTTACGGAGGAATTTTTTCTTGCTACCGCTGACGAGTTCATCGGCGAGGTTGTGCCAACGGAACTTTTGCGACCAATCAAGTTTGGCGGGGTTGCTTTGTAGGTAGTCCCATGAGTTGTCGATAATTGCGTTAATGTCGACCTCGCGAGCGGTCAGCGTAACCGACTGGGCATTGCGGAAAACATAGTTGATGGATGGTTCTGTGCCGACGGGGTAAGCATTTCTATTGGGCTCGAAGCGTCCCCAGTTGCCGATGATCTGCTTGAGGAGTTTTTTGCGATCTTTGAGTGAGTTGTCTTTAGGAAATTGTTCGATGGTTTCCTTCAGGAGCACGACGGCTTTTTCGTGCTGTCGGCGGTCGAGGTAGATCTGGATGAGGCTGTCGGCTGCGTTGTCATCGGTTTTGCATAGTTCGCGGTAGATGCGTATGAAGTTTTGGTCATCAGGCAGTTTGAAGCGTTTTACGCCGGTGGCGAGCTTGGCGACCGTTTCATCGTCGCCAAGTGTGTGCAACTGGAGGATACCTTTCTGGTCGTCCATTTTCATGCCGGAGAACCATCCGAAGCTACGCATGGTGCCAACGCCGAACTGACTGTGCAGGAACTGTGCCCACCGCATGGTCTGCTTGTTTTGGTGCAGGCAAAAACGCCAACGTTCGCCGTCGTTTTTGGCGTCTTCCCAGGATTCCGGAAGCCGGTAAAAAAGCGGGTTGCCCTCGGGACCAACGGGTGCTCCTTGCGGGTTACGTCCGCCACGATGCCATCGGCTACCGGGTTCTACGTCTGGAAGTTTGGTGAGGTCGGTGAGCTTCTGCAGTCGCCACGCCCCTTGGTTACTGCTGTTCATTATGAGAGCTCGCGCGATGGAGGTATAGATCTGAGATTTTTGGGCGTCGTCTGGATCGTTATTGAGTGCCTGTGTGAGGATTTGTAGGGCGCGCACGCGGTCGCGATCGGTCGTCGTGGCATACTGTCCGCCGCCGCGGTGGTTGCCTCGCTTGAACTCACCAGCGATGATGTAGCCGTGGTGGGAAATGTTGATATGCTGGTTGCCGGCAGTGATGAGTAACTCTGTGTTCTTGGAGTGTTTAGTGAGAGCGGATTCAATGAGCTCATCGAGTTCAGCCATGCGATTGAGTCGTTGTAGGCAGTTGTAGGCTTGGGTAAGGTCCTCGCCCGATTTTTTATCGCCATCGGCATTGAGGAGCTTTTTGTAAATCTTGAGGGACTCTTTGTAGTTGCCTTGTTTGGTCAGCTTCTCGGCTTGGGTGCGTTGTTTGGCGGCATCCTCTTGCGCATGGCAAAGCGGCAAGAACAGAGCGGAGAATGCGAGGATGAGACTGATGAGTTTTCCTATTTTCATGATAGTTGGGTGTCTGAAGTTAGTAGTGTAATGCCCTCCAATTGTGAATCGTTAGAAGGATTCCCAAGATTCTTAATCAATGAAGGTATTTGATCTAATCCCTATTGAGGTGACGGAGTTGGTTTGTGACAAGAAATATGATTTTTTTGAGCTGCTACTTGTCCTTGCCGGAACGCTCATCTCTGACCTGTTGGGCGAGGCGCTTGACGTAGCTTTTGCCTTTTCCCTTTTTCAGGACCTCATCCACCCATTCGTCTAGAATTTTGCTCGTCAGGTTGAGTTGTTTGAAGGTGTTGATGAGGTTGAGTTGTGAATACTCGTTATTGTCACGGCTGAGTTCCTTGAGCAGGGCAGATGTTCCGGCTTCTTGTTTGCCGACTGTAATAAGGGCGGAAGCTGCCTGCACGCGGATGGCGGAGTGTTTGTCGTCGAGTAATTGATTCAGCGCGTTTTCCGCGGTGGAGGATTTTTTGCCAAGAATCACGCAGCCGAGAGTCGCCCAGTAGCGCTGGACCGGGTCCTCTGATTTGAGCAGCGAGATAAATTGTGGCAAGTTTTTTGGATTGCGGGCAGATGCCTTGAATGCCAGATCGACTAGTGCGGGTATATCATTTTTTCGTGAGGCGGCGTAGTTGGTAATGGTTTTGCCGACTGTGAGATCGCTGAACATGGGTTCTGGGATGATACCGGTGTCGTTTACCTCGATCATGGTTTGCTTGAGACGTGAACGCATATTTTGCAGACGTTCAACGTGTGTCGCGACGGTGGCGAGGTTTTTAACCTCCCAAGGATCGGCGTGTGTATCGAAGAGCTCCTCGACCGGCTGGTTGGGCTCCCACGTGGTTTTATATCGACCTGTTAGTTTACCTCCTTTCCATGCATCTAGCCAGGAGTTCCATCCTTTCTGGCCAAACTGGTAATAGCTGTAGGGTGCGGCAGGGAGATGAGGAGTGAAGCGGCGAATGTATTTCCAGCGGCCGTCTGTGATGCCGCGCCGCATGCCGTAGATTTCATCGAAGCGGTCGGCGTAGAGGAAAACGACGTCCTCCTTTCCTGGTTCTTCCCGTTTTAATCCCAGAAATGCGCGGCCCTGCATTTGCTCGGGTTTATCCATCCCGATTAGGGATAGCAGAGTGGGGGCGAGGTCGACGAATGCAACTGTTTCGTCGATTCCGCTTCCCGGCTTGAAGGGTGAGAGGTGCTGCCATTTTTTTGGGACGTGCACCAGCATCGGGATGTGGGTGCCGGTGTCTTTAAGGTAGCGTTTGCCTCGTGGGGTGATGCCGCCGTGATCGCCGTAGTAAAAAATGATGGTGTCCTCAGCGAGTCCATCGGCGGCGAGGTTGTCGAGGATTTTTCCGATCTGGGTGTCGAGGTTGGTAATGATGTCGTGGTAGTGGGCAACGTCGCTGCGGATGCCTGGGAGATCGGGGAGGTAGGGGCGGAGTGTGACCTTTGCGGGGTCGAGACGTGTCTTGCCTCCCTTTTTCTTCTTCTTGAATAAAGAGCTCTCGTGGGAGACGGTTAGGTTGAAAATGGAGAAGAATGGCGCGCCCTTGGGTCGATTCTTGTAGTGGGCTTTTCCTGAGCATGCGTCCCAGATGGCTTTATCGTTACCGGCGAAGTTGTAGTCGGTTTTTGATCGGTTCGTGCAGTAGTATCCCTGGGACTTGAGGTAGGAAACGTAAGGTTTGTATTTCTTGGGAATGGCGTGGCGGCTGCGCATGTGCTGGGTGCCCATGGTGGGGGCGTAGGCGCCGTTCAGGATGGTTGAGCGTGCGACGGCGCAGACGGGTGCGTTTGAGTAGGCGTGTTTGAAGAGCAGTCCTCCGGCGGCAAGCTTATCAAGTCGGGGAGTTTTTGCCTGCTTGTTTCCGTAACAGCCGAGCCAGCCGTAGTCGTTATCCTCGGAGGTGATCCAGAGGATGTTGGGCTTATCGGTTGCGATAGCTGAAGCGGTGCAGAGCAGGGAGAAAATAAATATCCGAATAGCCATAAATACCATTCTCTAAATCACTCATGGATTGAACAGCACAAAACATGATGATGCGTGATTGTATTTGCACCCTCCATAGCCACATGGGATAATCCTACTACTGCGAGTACATCGTTTATTTATGTCCAATCTATTGATTCACTCACCATACGCTGACCATACAGGTCAGGGGAATTCTGTCACGGCGGTGCGGCTGGGGAAAATCTTGAGTGGTAGCGGCTATCACGTGACGCATAGTGAGCTGGATTACTCCGGTGAACCTGCAGAGGTTATGGTTGCTCTGAATGCTCGGAAGAGTGCGAATGCCATTGCGCGATTCTGTGAACTTAATCCGGGCTCGAAATTGATTATCATCCTAACAGGAACGGATATCAATCATCCGGACAGTAGTGATGAAGAATCTGCAGCGTGGGCCTCGATGATGTTAGCTGAGCGGATTGTGGTGCTGCATGAAGCATCGCTGAAACAAGTGCCTGAAATTTTCAGGGGAAAGACGTGTGTTATCCATCCCAGTGTGACACTTCCAGAAGGATTGCTACATACGCCCAGTAAGGATGGTTTTAAAATCATCATGGCCGGTAACATGCGGCAGGAAAAAAATCCTGAACTCGCGCATGCTGCTGCGGAGAAAATCTCCCCAGTATTGGAAATTCATCATTACGGCGAATGCACATCGACCGGCTCAGAGAACGTCATCGAACACGGAATCTTTTCTCACGACACAATGCTCGATGCGATGTCGAGCGCCAGTGTTCTACTCAACACCTCATTTCAAGAGGGTGGTGCCAATGCCATCTGCGAGGCAGTCACTATGGGATTGCCAGTGAGCGCCAGTGCCATTCCTGGAAATATTGGCATGCTGGGCGAGGATTACGTGGGACTGTTTCCATCGAATGATTTGGACGCCCTAGTGAACATGCTGGAAAAAACAGCCAATGACCCCGATTTTTACGCCCTGCTGAAAAAGCAGCTCGCAGCCCGTGCACCCTTGTTTACCTACGCTCAAGAGTCGGAATCCTGGCAAGATCTGCTCAATGGCTTGAGCAACTGAGACTTTACTCTGTCCCCATCTTCCCTTATCAGCGCCGAGCGCTGTGACCGACCACCGATCACGGCACGCAGATCATTTTTCACTTATATACTATGACCGCTTCCGAAATCCGCCAGAGCTTCCTCGATTTCTTCAAGGAAAAGCAACACACCATCGTGCCCTCGGCTTCCCTGATGCCGCAGAGCCCTGGACTGTTGTTTACCAACGCGGGAATGAACCAGTTTGTGCCGTATTTCCTGGGAACGGAAAAGGCTCCCTATTCACCGCCACGTGCCGCTGATACCCAGAAGTGTATCCGTGCTGGTGGTAAGCACAACGATCTGGAGGATGTTGGTTATGATACCTACCACCACACGATGTTCGAGATGCTCGGTAACTGGAGCTTTGGTGACTACTTTAAAAAGGAAGCCATTGAGTGGGCTTGGGAGCTTGTCGTTGAGCGTTGGGGGTTTCCTGCGGATCGGCTTTATGCGACCGTTTACATGCCGGCTGAGGGTGATCCGGGGCAGTTTGACCAGGAGGCCTACGATTTCTGGGCGGTTTTGTTTGGAAAAGCAGGATGTGATCCCAAGCGCCAGATTGTGAATGGCAACGTGAAGGACAACTTCTGGATGATGGGCGAGACTGGTCCCTGTGGTCCATGCTCGGAGCTTCACGTCGATCTAACACCGGAGGGCGATACCGATGGGAAGCTGGTGAATATGGACTCGGACCTCTGTATCGAGATATGGAATCTCGTGTTCATCCAGTACAACGCCGAGGCCGATGGGTCGTTCCGTGATCTTCCCGCCAAGCATGTCGATACCGGTATGGGTTTTGAGCGTGCGGTTTCGATTTACCAGGGGACTGATGGGTTTAAGGATTTTTCCAAGAAGCCGACGAATTATGCGACCGATGCCTTCCAGCCGATCTTCCGCAAGCTGGAGGAACTGAGTGGTAGAACGTACAACGATATTTACCCGGAGTCGGTGGATGCTGACAAGGCGGCACTGTCCGACGAAATGAAGGAGGCCATTGCGTTCCGCGTGATTGCCGACCACATCCGTACGTTGTCGTTTTCGCTCGCCGATGGTATTTTGTTAGGAAATAATGGTCGTAACTACGTGCTGCGTCGGATCCTGCGTCGTGCCGTGAGGTATGGTCGGACGCTTGGGTTTTCCGGCGACAAGCCATTCATGCCTGAGCTGGTGGATACGCTCGTTGAGCAAATGTCCGGGGTGTTTCCTGAGCTTGCAGAGCGCTCTGATGCGATCAAGGAGAACCTTCAGCGTGAGGAAACCAGCTTTAATGAAACTCTTGATAGAGGGCTTTCCATGTTTGAGCAAAAAGTTGCCGATGGAGGTGACGAACTTGATGGTGCGTTTGCCTTCCAGCTTTACGATACGTTTGGTTTTCCTATCGACCTGACTGAACTTCTCTGCGCCGAGCGTGGGCTGAAAGTCGATATGAAAAAATTCGAGCAGCTGATGGAAGAGCAGCGTGAAAAAGGCCGTGCCGCCCGAACTCGTGAGCTTGTCCGGGCTGCCGATATTTCCACCGATACTGTTACTGAATTTACCGGATTTGATGAGGATGTCACTGAGGCGAAAGTGCTCGAGATTCACCAACAGCCGGATCACCTGTTAGTCATTACCGACAAGACACCGTATTACGTCGAAATGGGTGGTCAGATGGGTGATCAGGGAACACTCATGCACGAAGGTGAGCAGTTTCACGTCACTGCCGTGCAGCAGCTCGGTGAGGCACGTGCACATTCGGTATCTTTAGAAGCGAATATCATTGTTGGAGATACAGTCACGCTGAGCTTGGAAACCGAGCGACGTCGTCCGATTGAAGCGCATCACACGGCGACGCATTTACTTCATCTGGCATTACATGAGATTGTTTCCGAAGACGCATCCCAGCAGGGGTCGATGGTTAGTCGGACTCGACTGCGTTTCGACTTCAACTCCGGGGCTGTTTCCAATGACAAGCCCGAATCGATAGAGGAAAAGGTGAACGCATGGATCAGTTCAGGCGATACCGTCCCATGGACGGAGGTTCAGCATGCCGATATCCAAGGCCGGAAAGACATCCAGCAGTTC
>DPWT01000114.1 GCA_003527555.1 Verrucomicrobiales bacterium
TGACCGTATCGCAGCCATGGAATTCATGAGTTATCTGGAGACATATGTATGGCTCCAAGATAATCGCCCAGTGGCTATGCGGAAAGCCTTCTCCAGCGACGTCACTACATCACTTATTGCCATGAATCAGCATTCGAGCAGCAGAGCGACAACAACTGAACCTGAAAAGAAATAATGCAAAAGGCAGTTGCGATCATTTTAACTCAGAAGCTAAGCCGATTTGTAATGCTGACGATAAATAAACGCACTTTCAAAAGTTGATCGGAAGTGCTAGAATAATAACCAATAACTTATGCATGCTAGAAAACAAATTGCTTTAGGGGCTGGATTGATAGTAATCTTTTTCCTTGGTCTGGGCGCTGTGGCGGCGACAGCTTTCCTGCCTGGTTACGCAGGTGAATTTGGGCAGGCCTGCTTGTCTCTCATTACTAGTCCGTTCCTAATGGAAAGTGCAATATTCTTTCTATCGTTGACTTTGTTATTTGCCATAAACGGATGGCGGCGTCAACGAGAGGGAAGCGACTGGGTCAAATTAGATGAAAAAGGCATACCCATCAAAGAGGACTCATAGCAAGTTAAGGATGATTAGGGAGAGGCAAAACAAATCGCTGAAAGATTGGCTGGTATTTCTACTATGTCTCATCGCGGGAGGTCTTAGTCTCTGGCTGACTGTCCAGAAAGTCACAGGTAGAATCAATACATTGATCGGTTGTGGCAATGCTGATGGTTGTGAAAATGTGTTAGGCGGCAAGTGGGCGGTTGTGTTTGGCATTATCCCTGTCAGTGCAATATCATTTGTACTTTATCTCGGGGTGATGGTGAGCATTTTTATGGATTCAACAGCTGCGAGGTGGTTTAGGGTTTTTGCAGCATTTCTTATCTTATTTGCTGCAGTTTGGTTTACATCACTCCAATTTGTGGTGATAGAAACTGTATGTGTTTATTGCATGACGATGCATTCCCTCGGGGTACTGCTCGCTCTTGTTATCTTGTTTGATGAGCAGAAAAAAAGTAGGCGTGTCACTTGGTATTTTTCATGTGTGGCAGCTTTACTCGTTGCTGGCCTTGCGCTGATTCAGCATTTTGGTCCCCAGGCAAATACGCATCGAATAGATTCTGACGTTAGATTGAGGCTGGCAGCGCCCATTACAGCTAACAATCCTCACACGAGAGGATCGGGAAGGTTAGTGTCGTTTTTTGATGGCAAAAAATCATATCGCCTCAACACTTTACCGCACCTTGGATCTGTAAACGCAACCTATGTAATTGTGAAATACTTTGATTACACTTGTGAATCCTGTGGCCAAATCCATGAACAGCTAATGAAACTCCAAGCAGATCATGCGACAGATCTCACCGTGATTGTTTTACCCGTTCCTCTGAATCGGAGCTGCAACCCGCATTTGCCACTAGGAGTCAAAGATCACTCAAACGCATGTGATCTTGCTAGAATTGCTCTCCGCGTCTGGTTAGCTGATCCTGAGAATTTCCCAAGCTTTCACAACTGGCTGTTTAAATATTACCAACAGCCTCTTGAGGTTGCCGAGGCGAAGGCATACAGCCTCGTGGGTGAAGTAAAAATGAATACGGTTGATGAAGAAGTGGTAGAGGCACTGCTCAGGCAGAATGTCAGCGATTATGCGAGTCTTGTAAAAAAGACGCCGGTGATGCCCAAGCTACTGCTAAAAGGCTCGACCATTTTGCAGGGAGTACCTCGTAATGGAGCGTCATTAGAGGCGCTACTCATCAAGCATCTTGAATTATAAGATCTAAATGAACCATTACACTCATGAAACCAACCCCGCCGTTTTTTTTGATGGGATTATTCAAAGCATACTTCTATTTTCTCATTCATGACCAAACTACATGAACTTGTAGATTTTTTAGATAAAGAACTCAATATCTCGGAAATCCCAGACTATTCAGGTGCACTCAATGGCCTCCAATTAGAAAATCCTGGTGAGGTGACTAAAATCGGTGCGGCTGTAGATGCTTCACTGCCGGTGATTGACAAAGCAGTGAGCGAAGGAGTTGACCTGTTGTTTGTACATCACGGCATGTTTTGGCAGGGTGCGACACCATTGACACGGGCCAACTACAGTAAGATAAAGAAAGCTATCGATGGGAAAATGGCAATTTATAGCGCACACATCCCATTAGACATACATCCACATTTGGGAAATAATGTGCTACTTGCTAAATTACTCGAAATACATGAGCCAACGCCTTTTTTTCCGTGGAAGGGAATAGATCTCGGCCTGGCAGGATCAGTTGATTGCTCTGTAGCAGAAATGACTGAAAAGTTATCTGAGGCAACGGGAAGCCAGGTGCATGTTTGCTCCGGCGGGGCGAATAAGATTGGTCGAGTGGGTGTAATTACCGGAGGTGCAGGCTCTGAAGTTTCAGCGGTTGAGGCCCTAGGCATTGACACTTTCATCACTGGAGAGGGGCCTCATTGGAGTTATACCTTAGCTGAAGAACTCAACATCAACGTCCTCTACGGTGGTCATTACGCTACCGAAACTTATGGTGTCAAAGCAGTGGTCGAGCTAGTCGCTGGGCGTTTTGGCTTAAAGCATACATTTATCGATCATCCTACTGGTATGTGAGCGCATGTATAAAAAAACAGCAAAAACACGTCAACCATGCCAAAACAATGAAAAACCCTAATGTGTTGGACGAAAACAAGCCTAAAAAATATGTGAAATAGTCAAATTTGTACTTGCTAGGCGGTAGCTTCAGCGTTTTAATGCACGAGGCTTTGCGGGTATAGCTTAATGGTAAAGCTCCAGCCTTCCAAGCTGATCATGCGGGTTCGATTCCCGCTA
>DPWT01000024.1 GCA_003527555.1 Verrucomicrobiales bacterium
TAGGCACTTTCCACCCACCCACTCCCTCGCATAGAACCAGACCGTGGTTGGCTGCCATATTACGGGCACCATCTAACAGTGTTTTTATATTTAATTCTTTATTTTCGAACATTCCCGCGACGTAGGGCGCAGATGCAGACCGCATCCAACACGGGTTCACATCATCCAAATCCACCACCCCACCAGATGCACTCTGCAACGCATAGGCATCCTCCCTGCCACCACAGCAGATTGGCTTATATCCTACCGCATCTACTCCCTCCTCGCGAAGAGCCTTAATAATAAGCGACGACACATAAGTCTTCCCCGCATCGGTATCCGTACCAGTAATAAACAACCCTTCCATATTTAACAATATATTCGTTATCTTGGCTCTTCAGAACTAGCGCCCCTCCATCACCCCGGGCTGATTCGCTCCGGACTTCTCATTTTTAACAATTTCGTTAATCAGGAACCAAATCGCTACGGCCGCGATCAACGTCGCTATCTTCGCCGGCAAATTCCTCTTCAATACTTTCTTCATGTCTATCTTCCTTCGGTAAAAATATGTCTTCCATACGCGTACGGAAATTTTCCTCACTGAAATTACGTTCTAGTTTCCCATCAATGCAGATAGAAATTTGTCCTGTCTCCTCACTGATGACCACAGCCACACAATCGGTTTCTTCCGTAATACCAATAGCAGCACGGTGGCGCAACCCAGTACTCCTGTCCTCCAATTCACGCGAACTAACGGGAAACACACATCCAGCACCCGCCACACGCCCCTGAATAATAACCATTCCTCCATCGTGAAGTGTTGTTTTGGGATGAAAAACGGTCAATGCAAATTCGGGGGAAAACAATGCGTCTAACTCCACTCCAGTCTCAAGATGCTCCTTCAACGCAATCGATCGTTCGAACGCAAATAATGCACCAATTCGTTTTTTTGATAACTGGCCAACTGCATTTGAAAAAGTATCCAACAATTCATGCCGCTGTGTTTGTGAAAACGAGAACAGCTTACTACTTCCGAGACGTGCCAATGCATTACGAAGCTCAGGCTGGAAAATAATAATCAGAGCAATCGCCATCAACGCAAGCACCTTAAACAAAAGCCACAATATCACCTGAAGATTCAGCGCCAGCGACACCAAGGAAAGCACCATTAACAGCAACACCAGACCCACAAGAATTCTCGCGCCCCTAGTTTTTCTGAACGCACGGTAAACCTGATAGAGACCAACCCATAAGATCAGTATTTCCACGCCAGCTCGCCAATGATCTAAAATAAAAATCACCATCCGCAAACAGCATACGCACAATCACAACCAGCTGCAACACAAACTGACTAAGCTAAAGCCAAAGCATCAACCGGAAAACTTGCAAAAATCTTGCCCCTCTGCCGGCAACCGTCTATGAAGCTTGCTCACCCAATCGTTCCATCCGTATGAGTCAAAACGCCACATTTCCCGAGATAGCCCAAGTCATTCATGACCACACATCTTTCATTCTTTTAAGCCATATTCGCCCAGATGGAGATGCCATCGGCTCTCAAATCGCTCTTGGCCACTCACTCGAAGCAATGGGAAAAATTGTCCATTACATCAATGAAGACGGCCTGCCTGATAACCTCGCATTTATGCAAGGATCTGAAAAAATTCAGACACCGCCATCGCATCCCGCCGATGCCGAAGTCTGCATTGCCCTCGACTGCGCCACCAAACCACGACTCGGCGATAATGCCTTACACGCAGCCTCTTTGGCAAAAACATGGATCAACATCGACCACCATATTTCCAACCCGCGCTACGCAGATCTTAACCATATCGATGACTCCTCACCCGCCACTGGACAGATCATCTACCACCTAATTACATCCCAAGATTTTCCACTGCCCGATCAAACACGTGATGCCATCTACGTTGCAGTATCCACCGACACCGGATCATTCCAGTATTCCAATACCACAGCTGCAACATATGAAATGGCAGCCGACCTCGTACGCCACGGACTCGACGTCGGCACTATCAATGCACAAATCTACGATAGTAATCCATACCGAAAAATCGAACTACTCCGCTCACTGCTCAATACTTTGGAATTAAGCCCCAACGGCAAGATTGCAGATTGGCAACTACCCAATTCTGTTAAAGAAAAATATAACCTCAAGCCCGAGGACACCGAGGATCAGATCGATCTGATACGCGGTATCGATGGTGTTATCGTAGCCGCCTTTTTTGAAGAGCTCCCCGATGAAAAAATCCGCGTCTCCCTGCGCGCCAAGGACTCATCTGTAAATGTCTGCGAGATCGCCCAACATTTCGGCGGCGGAGGACATGCCCGCGCTGCAGGAATACGCATGCCGGGACCCATTACATCTGCCAGGGAGATGGTATTGGCAGAAATAAACCAATCGCTACCGGCTTAATAATGAGTTTTTAGTGTTAAGTGTTGAGTTGACTCAGGCATGTCTGAAAACAGAAAGATAGATGGGCGTTCAATCGAATTTTCTATGAGAATTATTCGAGTGCGCAGACACCTCGATGCCATCACAAAAATCATCCGCATCCTAGCTAAGCAGCTACTCCGATCCGGCACATCCATCGGAGCCAATGTCCCCGAAACGTAGGCTACTCACTGCAAGCCCGATTTTATCGCTAAAATGTCTATCGCCATCAGCATCGACAAAACCGCCAAAGAAAACCTCTAACTTGAATCACATGCCCAGAAATACTCAACACTCACAACCTAACCCTCTACACAACCAGCCTTGTGGCGTTTTACTCGTCGACAAAGAGCCCGACATGACCTCACACGACGCCGTCGCGATCTGCCGCCGACAGCTCAAGTTCAAGAAAATTGGTCACTGCGGGACACTTGATCCAATGGCAACCGGATTACTCATGTTAGTCATCGGAAAGGCTACCAAAATCCAAGATCTGCTGATGTCTGAGGACAAAGAATACAAAGGCACCATGACCCTAGGCATTACGACTGGATCACAGGATAAAGAAAGTGATATCCTCGAGCAAAAAGAGGTACCCGCATTCACAAACAAACAAATCCAAACAGGCTTTGAAAAATACATCGGCGACTTTGAACAAACTCCCCCAATGGTTTCCGCCATCAAAAAAAATGGCGTCCCTCTTTACAAGCTCGCTCGCAAGGGAATCGAAGTCGAACGTAAACCACGTGCCGTTTTCGTTACCGATTATTCCATCGACCAAATCACACTTCCAGAGGTTGATTTTACCGTCAATTGCTCAAAAGGATTTTATGTGCGAACCTACGCCCACGATATCGGCCAAGACCTCGGATGCGGAGCCCACCTATCAGCCCTTCGCCGAACGCGCTCCGGCAAGTTCACCGTCGACCGCGCCATGACCGCAAGTAAGCTAAAAACCGCCTCGCCAGACGACATTCAAAACGCCATGATCTCCCTCGCAGAAATATCCCTCATGCGCGGCGCTTGACCGCCGAAGTCGGAATAATGAGTGTTGGGTTGCAAATTTCGAACCTACTCCTTTTGCACTCAACATTCATAACCTAACACTCAACATTTAATCCATGGACTACTCAACGTTAATCTCCCAACGACGCGACCGCTTCGAAGAAGTCGAACAGCTCATTACCGACCCCGAACTCTTTTCCGACCCCAAACGCGGCAAAGCCGTCATGAGTGAACACTCGCGGCTCAAGGACCTGCTCGCCATGTGGGGAGAACTCGAGTCAGCAAAGAAAAATCTCGAAGAGAATCGTGAACTCTCCAAGGAAGACGACGAGGAAATCGCCGAGATGGCTGAGATGGAAATCCCCGACCTCGAGGCAACCATCGAGAAACTTTCCGAGAGCGTCCAGTATGCCCTACTTCCACGCGATGAGGCAGAGGATCGCGATGCATTGTTAGAAGTGCGCTCAGGTGCTGGCGGCGACGAAGCTGCCATCTTCGCAGGCGAGGTCATGCGCATGTATCAACGCTATGCTGAGCAACGTAGCTGGAAATACGAAGTCATCGACGCCATGCCGTCCGAGGCCGGAGGATTTTCCAAAGCTGTGATGAAAATAACAGGTGAGGAGGTATTCCGCTATTTAAAATATGAGTCCGGTGTGCACCGCGTTCAGCGTGTTCCCGCTACCGAGACCCAAGGCCGTATTCATACCTCCACTTGCACCGTCGCGGTCATGCCCGAGGCGGAGGATGTCGATGTGCAACTAAAAATGGAAGAACTAGAAATCAAAGCAACCCGCTCAGGTGGCCCGGGTGGCCAGCACGTCAACACCACCGACTCCGCAGTCCAAATCACCCACCTCCCTACCGGCATTCAGGTGAAGTGCCAAGACGGTCGCTCCCAAACCCAGAACAAGGAAAAGGCATTGGAAATTATCCGCGCCAAACTCTTCGAGGCCAAGCAACGCGAACAAGCGGAAGAATACTCCGCCCAACGCCGCTCATTGATTGGCTCCGGTGATCGATCTGAGAAAATCCGCACCTACAATTTCCCCCAGTCAAGGATCACCGACCACCGTATCGGCTTCACCACCCACAACATGGATGGCGTATTCGATGGCGACCTATTCGAACTAACAGAAGCTCTACAAAAAGAAGAAATGGCGCAAAAACTCGAGGATGCCGGGATGTAACACCGTGACTGCGACCTCTGGTAATTATTGCCACCTACCCTAGAATTATCAGTTTTTCAGGATGCCTCAAACCGCACCAAATTTTAATCACGCGTATGCAAAACTGCCTGAGCGCTTTTATGCAAACGCGCAGCCTGCCGATTACCCGCACGCCAAGCTTATCCAAATCAATGATGATCTTGCCAGTGAACTAGGATTCGATCTTGACTGGCTACACTCTGAGGCGGGGCTGGCAATGCTTTCTGGACAAATTTTACCGCCAAGTGCCCAGCCTATCGCACAAGCATACGCAGGCCATCAATTTGGTGGATTTGTCCCCCAGCTCGGCGACGGCCGAGCAATCCTGTTAGGCGAAATGAATGGACATGACATCCAGCTCAAAGGCGCAGGACTCACAAAATATTCACGCGGTGGAGACGGGAAATCGGCACTCGGCCCAGTGATCCGGGAATATCTTGTGAGCGAAGCGATGCACGCCCTTGGTGTGCCAACGACACGGGCACTGGCCGCCGTGGCAACCCAAGAGGCCGTCTTCCGCCAGTTTGGCCCCGAACCTGGTGGTATCTTTACACGTGTGGCGCAGAGTCACGTCCGCGTGGGCACGTTCCAGTATTTTGCCGCCCAACAAGACGCTGAAGCACTGCAAATCCTCACCCACCACTGCACCGATCACCTCTACCCAGATGCGCAAAGCCCCCTTGAATTGTTAGAAAACGTCGTGGTTCGTCAAGCTAGGCTCATCGCCCACTGGATGTCACTTGGCTTTATCCACGGCGTGATGAACACAGATAACTGCTCCATTTCAGGAGATACCATCGACTACGGGCCATGTGCCTTCATGGATACATTTCACCCAAAATGCGTCTTTAGCTCCATCGACAAGCATGGGCGCTACGCATGGGAAAACCAGGCAAAGATCGCGCACTGGAACCTGACTCGGCTAGCGGAGGCATTGATGCCTGTCATTGATCATGATGTAGAGAAAGCGGAGGCAAAAACACTCCCTATACTCGCAAAATTCGCTCCGGAATTTAAGTCCAACTATTTGCAGAGATTCCGCTCTAAGCTCGGGCTAGCAGATTGCCAAGAATCATTCATTGATTCCACACTGAGCCACATGGCAGATACAAAAAAAGACTTCACCGTTTTTTTCAGAAAACTCACCCAGCTCGCCGCCCATGATGCGGTGGACAGCTACTTCTCAGACGATTGGTTAACAATCTGGCGAGCAGAAGGAAAAGCAGATGTGACGCTAATGCAGGCTAACAACCCCGTGCTAATCCCTCGAAACCACCAAGTGGAAAAAGCCATCCAGCACGCCAACGACGGAGACTTTTCCGTTTTCCACCGTCTGAATCAGGCATGGAAAAATCCGTTCACCGAGAAGGCAGATTATAATGATCTGGAGATGCCCCCCACGGATTCCGAGCGCGTGAGGGAAACCTTCTGCGGAACGTGACAGCAACGGCGAAAACAGGCGAAAGAGAAGTAATCTCTTATCATCAAAAAGCTTTCACGGTCGTAGTGACCTTAAATCCCAAATCCACACCCACGAGTAAAGATCTCCTTGCCTGTCGGCACAGCCTATTCTGCAGTAATCACGAGTTCACCTATCAGCCCATTATTGAATGGAGCGTAGCTTCAGCCTCTCTGTCGTAGTCTCCAGATTTTTAATGATAGCTTGAACACGTTCTGTGTGTGTGACCAATTTTTTTGCCTCGCGGTGTTCAACCAGATCTTTTTCAAGTTGTCTTAATTGAGGAAGTAGAGGTTTGGCTGCCGCACCATAAGATTCCAGTGCTTTCAGGCAGCGTGGAATCCTGCGTGCTTTACCCCAGTTCTGGATTTGCATCACATCAAGGCAAAGCGGAATCCCCTCACGGATTTTGTGTTTGGCGAGTAGTTCGAGGCCGGCGACTCGGATACCGTCGGCAAACATAATCCCACTGGGTGCCGGCACTGCCACCGCCTTGTGGATCGCGGGCAACAGAGGTTTGATTTGTTCGTATGACAATTTACCATAAATTCCTGCGATGGTCCCACGTGCGCGACCATCTTCGTTAGTGAGGCATGCGATAACCGCCTTCTGAAGAAGATCTTGATTAACATCTTTAAGTGACGAACGCCTCAGCATTTTTCCAAAAACGTAAGAACAAATGTAGCGCTGTTCCATCGCACGGGGATCGTCCTTGGTAGCTCCTTTGATCAGCATCATGAGCATTTCTGGGAGGGCAACCATCGCCGCCTCTCCGATAGCAACAAGTGCATTCGCAGCCTGGATACGCAGCCACAAATCCTGGTTTTTGAGGTTTTTCCGCAGGGCGGGAACCGCTAATGCTGCCTTACCCTTGAGTTGGGCGAGTGCTTGGCAAGCGCCGTAGCGCGCTTCAAGGCTGTGCAAATCGAGCATTTTAATCAGTGCAGGCACAGGAGATGACATACCCTTACGGCGGGCCATGGCCATGGCAGCGCGTTCGCGCACAACAGGCGACCAACTTGTTAGGCGCTCATAGAGATGGGCAACATCTAACTGATCATAGGCTTCGTTCCGGTGATTATTACTCCAACCCCTACCGTCGACAACGATCGATTTAGCCTCGCTGGCACTGAGTGCTGGGATTACGCTGGAATTTTTACCAGTCAGCACAAGTTTTTTCAGCGGCATAGCGTAGGCAATCAGATAGGCACCCGTGCCGTCCCAGCTTCTTGTGCTATCGCCCTTCATTTGAGGTGGCCCCTGATGCGGGAAGTTCCCATCCCATCGACGTGCCAAATCATAATACCAAGCACCAAACTCGTTCATCCAAGCGCCTGTAGCATGCGGACCGGATTGGACAACTCCCGGCATTGCCCATGTCATGTTCCAGAAGTTTCCAGTATGACCGGTGTCACGTTCGTTACCGTGGCAGGCTAAACTCATTTTGGAAAAATACTCAGCAGCTTTAACCTCTCCAAGCAGGCTGAAAAGAACGGCCGCCATACCATTCTTTCCATTGTCATCGTGAGTCTGAATCCATGGTTTATGATCGCCGTAGGGAATGGATCCTTTGCCCACATAAAAACGAATCAGTTTGAGGCTGCGCTCAATAGCACGGTCAACTTCCTGAGCATTGACTCCCGCCTTGCGGGCTAAGACCAAAGATGTCGTCAGAGGAACCCCAGGCGCATTCATCATTCCGTAACCGACGAGCCGACCATCTTCACCCGCAAATTTGTGGCCCCACGAGCCAACGATACTCTGGCCGTTCGATGCCTCAAGCGCGAGGCGACGCAGACCAGGCATCACTGACTTGTCGCCCGTCGCCATGTGATACTCTGCCAGCAGCATAATGACATATCCATAATACCAACTCGCCATACCATTAGCTGAGTAACCAGAAGCCCACTTGGCTTCTCTTTCGATGAGCGAAAGGTAATTTTTATTTCCACTTGCAAGCAACGCGAGTGCATTGAGTGATCGGGTGACTGGGTTTGCCCTATACCCAGATTCGGACATTTTTTTCGCAAGCGCCTCACAACCCAGCTTAAGAATACGGGCCGATTTTGGGCAATTATAGGGTGCCGTAGCGCTGTAGCTACCCAGAACAGGTAATTTAATGATTACATTTTCCTGCTTCCCTTTACGCCAACGGATGAGGGGTAGATTCCCCCTACCAGTATCGGACTCAGCAGCCGTCAGTGCCTTGCCAAACTCGGTTCGGGGATCGTATGAAAATGCTTTACCGGCAACGCCAAGAATCACATCACCCGTTTTGAGAACACCATCTGCCGGTGACTGCTTATCCACCTTGGTTACATAGATCTGCCGGGCATCGGTAGTTTCCATGCGGTTGCTGTAAATCCAGCCACGTGCACCCGTGGCACCGAGAGTCCACGTCTGACTCGCGCCCGCAGGAATGGGGTCGCCATTGACAAAGTCGGGCTTCGTCATCGTTCCCTTTCGGGCAGCATGCGCTGGAGCCAACAAAGCAAGGGTTAAAATAACAGCGACGAAATGACGTGTATTGAAGATTTTCATATGATTACAGTAATTAGCTAATTCGCCAAAGGCATCGAGAATCTTTCAGAATCACTGACAATGATCGATAAAAAACATGCGGAAGTTCATACACATTTCACTTTCGGTTCATCATCATTTCATCAAGTGCTGCCAACTTCACAGCGTTATGAATAAAAAAACCAACGATATTGTTAGGAAATGGAGCGGCCCCGCCGTCTCTGTGGTCAGCTACGGACTGATCATCGGATTCGCGCTCAGCGGACTCGCCATCATGGGAATCAGCGCACTGGTGTGGGTGATTTTCAACACCAGCCTGTTCTCGGGATTCGGACTACTCACCGGCGGACTATTTCTCTCGGCAGCGACAGCGCTCTTCCTCGGTAAATTGACCAAGACGGGTGACGCGCTGTATCGCAATCACGAAAAACAACAGACCGCCAAAGCCTGATCCAATTTTTCGGAAAGCGCTTGCTTTCCGGTTATGTGTGGGTATGTGTTGCCCCGCTGTCAGGGCTGTGGAGTGTCGGCAGATGAATTTGGTCAGGACCGAAAGGTAGCAGCCACAGTTTGTCCGTCATTGCCGCAGTTCCTGGCAGTATTTTTTTGGCTTGGTATTTTGGAGTGATCAGTCCCTCATCGGTCCGTGCTCTATTTCTCGTAAAATAAGCAAATTCCACTGTAACATTTGCCGCTTTCGATGGATAAGCTTAGGTAGGGATAAGCAAAATGGGCAAAAAAGAAAATCCAGATGACCTGCAGGCGTATGTCAACTTACTGGTCGAGCACCAGGATAGACTGCGTGCCTACATCTACACGCTCATCCCCGGCAGCCAGCATGTCAATGACGTCGTGCAGAACACCAATGCCGTGCTATGGCAAAAACGGAAACAGTTCGAGCACGGCACCAATTTCCTCGCCTGGGCATTCAACATTGC